>NZ_JARJBD010000106.1:0-31960 GCF_029269925.1 Rhodococcus sp. T2V | reverse complement strand
AGCGGCACTTCGATCGGGGCCGGCTCGATGCGGTCTGGTTTACCGACATCACCTAATGGGTGAGTCGGACCAAACGATCCGACACGCACAAGGCGACTGGCGGGAGGTCCCTGAGATATTACCGATCCAGGCGCAGTCTGAGCAGTGAGCCGCTGGAAGGTGATCACTGCTGTGAGGGCATCCGACTGTGTGAGAGGTCTGAAGGTAGACGGTGACCCTGCCAGTCGCTGGGGCACGTGATCGGCTTGTGAGATGCCGCGCCAAAGAGCGCTTTCCATTAGGTCGCCGCACAACCCCCGGAGCTCACAACAGAATACGCCGCTGGACAGGAGGTCGCACATGAGCATCAACTGCGGGATCGATTGGGCCGAAGTGCATCACGATGTCGCCCTGGTCGACGAGAACGGCACCGTCATCGCCCGGAAACGCATCGACACCGGCACAGCGGGATTGACCGCACTGCTGGAGGTAATCGCCGAGAGCGGAGGCGCACCGGGCACCACCCCTATCGCGATCGAGACCGACAAGAATCTGCTCGTCGTGGCGCTGATGGAAGCAGGATTCACCGTCTACCCGATCAACCCCCGTGCGGTGGCCCGCTACCGCGAACGCCACGGACAGGCCGGCGGCAAGTCCGATCCGGGTGACGCCGCGATCCTGGCGAACATTCTGCGCACCGACCGAGCGATGCACCGTCCGATGCCGGCGATCAGCGAACACGGCCGGGCGATCAAGGCCCTCGCACGTCAGCACCAGGAGGCGATCTGGGCGCTGCATCAGACCATCAGCCGACTACGCTCTGTGTTGCTGGAGTTTTATCCTGCTGCACTGCAAGCATTTCCGAATTTGAAGCACCGCGCCGCGGTCGCGATGCTCTCCGTGGCGCCCACCCCGGCATCGGGTCGCGCCCTGACCCGCCGCAAAGTTGTGACGGTGCTGCAACGCTGTGGCCGGCGCAACGACCCGAACCTGGTCGAGCGGATCGTGCGGGAGCTGAAGACGCCCGCGCTCGGGCAGCTGCCGCAGGTCGAGGAGGCACTCGGTCACGCGGTCACCGGTCTGCTCGCCGTCATCGCCTCGATGCAGCAGTCCGTGGACAGCCTCGAGGACGCGCTGGGTCGCGAATTCGACAGCCACCCCCTCGCGCCGATCCTGCGGTCGGCTCCGGGACTTGGTCCGATTCTCGCCGCCCGGGTCCTGGCCGAGATCGGCGACGATCCTGAACGGTTCGCGACGGCAAACGGGTTGCGCGCGTTCGCCGGTACCGCGCCGATCACCCGAGCCTCGGGCCGATCGCACTACGTCAAGGCGCGCAAGGTCCGCAACAAGCGACTCGGGGACGCCTGCCACTGGTGGGCGTTCGTCACCCTCACCAAATCAGCGGGTGCACGTGCCCACTACGACAAGCGACGAGCCGCCGGCGACCATCACAACGCCGCGCTGCGCAACCTCGCCAACAAGCTCCTCGGGCGCATGTGGTGGTGCCTGCAACACAACGAACCCTGGGACGACCACGCCGCCTGGCCCGACCTCAATTCTGGGCCGAAGCCGGTGGCTGCTTGACACCTGACCCGCGTGGGATGTCTACCTCACGTGCGGTGAGGGGGACATGTTCTTGTGTGCGATTCGGGACGGTCATTCACGGAAGGTGTTGGGATACAGCATTGCTAATCACATCAGCGCCGAGATGGTCACCACCGCCATCGATCGAGCCGTGGCCACGCGCGGTGGGCGGTGTCGCGAGACGATCCTGCATTCGGACCGGGGTGGGGAATACACTGCCCACCTGACCGCGGCGTCGTGTGTGCAGCACGGGTTGCGTCGGTCGATGGGTGCGACCGGGATTTGCCTGTTGACCGGCTAATCCACCGGATCGGTACCCATAAATCGGCACGTCTATGCAACGAAGGCTGATCTCGTTGCTGGCGTTGACAACTGGATTGTCTTCTACAACACTGTTCGACGGAACTCTACGGTGGGGATGCACAGTCCCGACAGCTACGAGAAGTTGCTTCAGGTGGGAGTCGCCTGAGGCACGCAACCCCCTTGTCCACCGTTCGGGGGGAACCTCAATCGACCCCTCGGAGAGGTAGCGGCGCTCGCCGGACTGCCACTCGTCGTGCATGTCGGCCAGGGCCGCACCGACGAGTCGGATCACGGCCGCCTCGTTCGGGAATATGCCCACGACGCGGGCTCTGCGATTGATCTCCTTGTTTGCCCGCTCCAACGGATTGGTCGACCAGATCTTCGACCAATGCGCCCGCGGAAATGTGCTGAACGCCGAGACCTCTGCCTTGGCCTGGTCCATCAGAGGACCGATCTTCGGGAACCGGCCGGCCAACTGATCACGGACCTCGTCCCACGTGGAGGCCGCGGTGGCGGGATCGGGCTGGCGAAGATCGTGCGAAACACGGCGACGTCCATGTCACAGTGCGACTTGGGTTGGTCACCAACAGGTTTCGCGCGAAATGCACTCGACACCGCTGGTGCCCCGAACCCTGGAACGAGCGCCGCAAAGCCGCGACCAGGCCGGGCATGCTGATCGCTGATGACCAGTCGGACACCGGACAGGCCGCGTTTCTTCAGCGAAGCGAGGAAGCCACACCAGGATACCTCGTCCTCACTGTCCCCGACATCGAGGCCTGGGGGTACCACCCGCTTGTGGGGGCGACCCTCACGCGCACCCTCGGCGGTGATCCCCGTGGCGACCACGACTGCCATCGAGGTCACCCTGCGAAGAGCTGCCCGCGTACGTGCAGGTACGTTGCGTCGAGGTAGACGTAAGGAAACGCGGTGTGGTCGAGCGAGCGGGTGCGAAATGCGCCGACGACCTCGCCCCGGCCCGCGCAGATCCGCGACACCTCGGACTTGGAAAATACCCGAATCGATTCCCAGAGCCGCTACGAGGTCGTCCACGCTGCGGGTGGAAACTCCGTGTACGTAGGCCTCCATCACCACCGCATACAGTGCCTGGTCGATCCGTCGGCGGGATTCGAGGATCGAGGGGTAGAACGAGCCCTTGCGCAGTTTCGGGATCCGCAATTGGACGTCGCCGGCTTGGGTGGCCACCAGCCGGGACCTGGCCCCGTTGCGTTCGGTCGTGCGTGCCTCGGTGCGTTCATAGCGGCCGGCGCCGATCTGTTCGGTGGCTTCGGTTTCGATCAGTTCTTGCATGACCATCCGGACCGATTCACGGATCAGATTCACGCCGTCTCCGGTGCGGAGTGCGTCGAGTAGCTCGGACAGGGCAGACTGGGACAGGGCCATCGGTGGGCCTCTTTGTTCGATGCGTGCTTGACCGTACATACCGAAGATCCCGCCGATGGCCCTCTCTACGTCGGAGCCCGCGCCGCTCAGCCCCAAACCCCACCACTCCACGGGACGCCTACCGTGCCCAAGCGGTGTCCGACGCACCCGGACAGGAAGCCAATTCGGCCCTCGGTCGGTCGACACTTCAGCGATTCCGTGGTGACATGCTCCAAACCAAGTGAGTGGCTCATCGATTTCGCCAGATAGGAGTCCGCTTCTCTGCGAACGCACACATACCTTCGGCCGCATCCTCGGTAACCATCAGATCATCGAATACAGAGGTTCGCTTCCCGATTGCCTCCGCGACATCCGATATGCCTTGGGTTTCGTTCATGAGTTCGAGGGTGAGGCGAACCGAGCTCGGAGATGCCCGCATTATCTCGTCCGCGAGATCTCGCGCCGCGGACACAGCCCCTCCTGCAGATGCAAGGCGATTCACAACTCCAATCCTAGCCAGCTCATTCGCGGTGATAGTGCGGCCCGTCACGAGAAGCTCCGTTGCCACCTTCTCAGGGATGACTCGAGGCAGCCGGACGATCCCGCCGGCTGTGGCGATGAGCCCGACTTTGACTTCGCTGAGGGCAAAGTGAGCGGTCTCGTCGGCCACGACAAGGTGACATGCCAGCGCTGCTTCGAAGCCGCCTCCGACTGCGGGGCCGTTGACGGCCGCAATGACAGGTTTGTTTATCCCCTCGCGGCTGGTCAGTCCCGCGAATCCCGACCTGGGTAGGTAGGTTTGTCCCCCTGTAGCAGCGTAGGACAGATCGTTTCCGGCACAGAATGAATCGCCGGCGCCAGTGATTATTGCGACCCACAGGTCGTCGTCTGCAAGATATGCGTCGAAGACCTCGGCCAGCTCTTCATGCGCTGGGGGGATGAGTGCGTTCTTTACATCAGGTCGATCGATCGTCACGATCAGCAGATGCCCCTCACGTTCTACGCGAAGGTGTTCATAGGCCGCTCGAAGGGCGGGCGATCTCGCCGGGCACAGCTCAGCGGCGCGATCCGGGCTGACAGTGAATCTGTTACCAGGCCCTGTGTTTGTGATCCAAATCCGCTGTCCGACCGGTTGTTCTAGATCGAGAATGGCCAACGCCTGTTCGTCGGATTCGATCGCCTGTGCGATGAAACGCTCACCGGTCCGCTCGAGGCGTCCGATCACAATGCCGGTCCTACCTCCGTCTCGACCATGCTTGACGGTGTAGGTCTCGACTGTGGCCCACCCCTCTGCTCTCGTCACTTGCGATACGGCGGGTTGCGCGTCGATAACGGCCTGGAGCTCTGCCGACTCGTCGGGCACCCACTCAGTCGGTGCTGTCGAATACACCGCCGTGGAGTACTTGCTCATGACGCCGCCGTTCGCACCCACGAATCCGTATGACCCAGGGCATTGACGTAGTCGTTGGACGGTCTCCGCAATCGCGTGCATCGAGTAGTTGTTCCCGGCGCCTCCGAAGAATGGCAGTCCCCCGGTGACGGTGAGTCTACGGGGGTCGTCGGTCGAGAGGCCCAATCCATCGACAGCCGCATTGAATACGGGAACGGGGAAACAACTGTAGAAATCCCAGGTCGCGACATCGTCGGGAGTCAGTCCGGCCATGTCGAGTGCGCGCCGAGTCGCGAGCTGCGCGGCCGGGGCTACGCCGAAGTCTTCGTGATCAAGCAGGGGCCGCTCCCGGCAGGTCGCGTGGCCGTGGATGTAGATCCACGTGTGTTCGGGGATGCCGAGTTCTCTAGCTGCTTCCACCGAGGTGAGTATGACCGCGGCGCCTTGATTCACTTGGTCTCGTGCGACTACGTAGCGCAGGTACGGTTCCGCGATCGGCCGGTTGGCTTCTGTTTGCGTGGTGAGTTCATTCGCGCTGCGTGCGACCGGAGTCGACGCGTAGGGATTACTTGCAGCAACTTGAGTGAACGGGGCGAACAGACGTCCGATCTCGTCGGCGTACTCAGCTCGTGACAGCCCCAGTCGGGCGCGGCGGGCGTTCTCGAATAGCGCGAATAGGCTTGGCGCGTCGGTGAGCCCGTGATTCGCTGCCTCCATGCTCATTTGGCCGGCCAGGCCGTATCCCCGGTCTTCGAGGTCACCCTCAACATGCTCTGTGAAGTTGGGGCGGGTCTCCTTGTTCGCGAACCAGCGCGTCGTCGAGATCGCGTCCGATCCGAACGCAATTGCGACTCGACTGCGGCCTGCAGCAATGTCGGCGGCCAGTTCGGTAACGAGGTGCTGTGGACTGTGGCCCCCTCCGACTTCCAAGATCGCACGTTTCGGATTCATCGCGAGTCGCGCGGCAACGGACCTCGGAAAGTTGTCCGATCTGCCGAGCGGTGCCGTAGCACCGGGTATCGTCATCTCGGATTGCCGAACGCCGGCAACTGTGTCCACCATTGCCCGCAAGGCCGCCCCATCGGTCTGAGTGTCCTCCAGTGCCTGTCCTGTCGCCTGCGCG
The DNA here is from genome assembly GCF_029269925.1 of Rhodococcus sp. T2V. Lineage (NCBI taxonomy): Bacteria > Bacillati > Actinomycetota > Actinomycetes > Mycobacteriales > Nocardiaceae > Rhodococcus > Rhodococcus sp. T2V. The sequence continues at coordinate 26,201 of NZ_JARJBD010000106.1, read as the reverse complement.
GCGAGGTCGACTGCCGAAAACGCCTGATAGCTGTCCTCACCGAGCCGGTCAATGATCTGCCCGACCCCGACCAAGATGGGGGTTTGCGGATGAATGTCAGGCATTGCGAGCCTTTCTGAGTGTTCGGAGGTCACCGATCCGGCGGTCGGAGCCTGTGGGAGCGCTGACGGCAGCCAGAGCGACTCCGACGCCCGGCCACCGGCCGGCTCCACGCAAGGAAGTTGGCCGGTGGCCGATCCCGTCGAAAGAAGGCATCGGTTGATCGTGCTGACGGGCGCGGCCGCCTGTTTTGCTTTTGCGCGACTCTCGTTAGTTCTAGAGATCAGGTGCGATCGAGGACGTCAGTCGTTCCAGATGACAGCTGCGTCGAGCGCCTCGATCGTTGTGCCGTCGACGCGCAGCGGGTTTACTTCCAGCGCTGCGAGATTCGGTCCCAGCGCAACGGCGAGTTCACCCACGGCTGACACGATAGAAACCAGGGAATTGAGATCGGCCGGGACCGATCCGCGCGCACCGTCAAGCAATGGGAAACCTCGAAGTCGCTCAATGGCGCGACGAATGGAGCCCGCATCGGCTGGCAGCGCGATCCGTTGCACATCGGCGAGCACTTCGGTCCAGATTCCGCCGAGGGCAACAGCAAGCACGCAACCCCAATCGGGATCGCGTACAGCGCCGACCAGCAGCTCCACACCGCCAGAGCGCATCGGGCTTACGAGCACACCCTCAAGGTTCACTCCGGGCGCATTTGCTGCAACTGTGTCAAGAATCTCACGGACAGCGGCCGGGAGGTCGGCGGCATCGATGTTCAGTTTCACGCCACCGACTTCCGACTTGTGAAGGATCTCGTCCGAAACGATTTTGATTGCATACAGCCCTTCGGGCTGAGTCGGCAGTTCCTCTCCGGGGCGGACGAACACGACGGGAACGACAGGCACCCCAGCCCTCTCGAGAAGCTCACGCGAGCGTCGTTCAGACCATGTGCCCTGGGAGGGCCCGATGTCGCTAAACTCCAGGTGCCGCGCGTTCTCCTCTCGTAATGTGCCCTCCCCCTTCGTCCAGTCTGCGATAGCCGAGATCGATGTGAGAACGCGATCGAGACCGTACGAGACGCCCGGGGTCGCTCCTTCAGCGCGAAGGCCCGCGGTGGACGGTGCGACAGGGCGCACGGTTGTGGTTGCGAGGAGGGTGGGTCGAGGAGCGGAGTTGGCGGCTACAAGCAGCCCGGCAAGCATCCCGTCGTTGAGATCTGCCGCGGTGTGCTCGGCCTCCGTAACGGCGATGACCACGTCGATGCTCTCGTCTGACGCGACCGCAGCAACTCCCTGGCCGAAGATCTCCGGCTTTGGGACAACGAGACCTGTCATGTCCAGGGGATTCTGGGGTGTTCCGTACGAGGGAAGGATATCTGTCAGTACTTCTTTCGTCGCACTGGACAAGTCGGGCAGGGTGAGGCCGAGCTGCTCGGCGAGGTCGCTGGCGATGTCTCCAGCTCCGCCGGAGATGGAAACGAGGCCGACTCGAGTTCCGGGAATCTCACCGATGCGCGTGAAAACATCTGCAACAGCAACGAGATCCTCCAGGGTATCGACGCGAACTGCGCCCGCTGCCTCGAGCGCGGCACCAATGATGGCGTCGTCTCCGACGAGCGACCCGGTGTGGGCGAGCGCTGACCGTGCTGCAGCTTCGCTGCGTCCAGCCTTGAGGACGACGACGAGCTTTCCCGCCTGCCGCGCGCGCCGGCAGGCAGCGAGGAACCGCTCGGGGTGTCGAACCATCTCCAGAAACACACCGATAGCTGCCGTCGATTCGTCGTCGACGAGGTAGTCGATCACATCCCCGACTGTGACATCCACCTCGTTGCCTGTGCTCACGACAAAGGAAAGTCCAACGTCGAAGGTGCGCGCGAGAGTCTGTACCTGACTGGCCAGGTTCCCACTCTGTGAGACCATCGCCACAGATCCCGCTGGAAGCGGCTCTGACTCCGCCATGGGAAACAACCCGATCCGCTCGTGCACATTGACGAATCCGAGGTTGTTGGGTCCGAGCACGGGTATGTCCGACTCCCGCGACACCGTGGCGAGGCGCTCCTGGAGCGCTGCCCCTTCCGGCCCCTCCTCGGAAAAGCCCGATGACAGCACCTCGACCGCACCGACGCCGAGTGCGGCTGCTTCCGCGACGATGCCCGGCACCGCGTGTGCCGGCACCATGACGAATACGAGGTCGGGGACTTCGGGTAGGGCCGAGAGGGAGGTCCACAGCTTCTGGCCATGCGCGGTTCCGCCTCGAGGATTCACGTAGTAGAGCTGTCCGGTGAATCCGTACACCGTTAGGGCATGATGGATGGGTTTTGACCAGTTGGACCTATCGCTGGCTCCGATGAGAGCGACACTTCTCGGCGCGAATAGACGCTTAAGTCGATGCGCGGGCCGAAAGCCTTCGCCCTGTTTGATTTCTGAGACGTCAATGGCCATCTTTGAACTCCTCTTGCGTTGATTAAGCGCAATACTAGGCAGCCGGATAGCGGAGGACCATGATCAGTTTGGTGACCTTGCCGGACCATATGGGTCCGGCAAGTATGACGGAGGATTCGCGGTGATTGCAGCCTCGATCGCTAGGACCACGTCAATGAGGTCTGTTCGGTCCTTCCGCCACACGAGTCGTGTTGACACGCGCACATTTTCGGAATTCTTCAGCGGGACCAGACCCTCGACGACGTCACCCGGACGGCCCATTGTGAACATTTGGGGTGCCTGCACCATAGCCGCCACGGCATGCACGTCGGCGCCGGGAACGATCTTGACGTCATTGACTTCCTGGCTTTGCAAAAACCGCATCAGCTCCTCGCTAAAATCCGGATCATGCGAACACACGAAGGTCCATCCGGCCAGCGGCGGGCGCGACGATGAATGAGCAAGGGCGCGTTGTGAATCAATCGGCCCAAGAGGAATGTGTTCCTCGTTCAATAGGTGAAGGCTACTCAGTCGTTCATCAGACTCGAAGCGGCGCACCGTTGCAAGATCGAGGAAGCCCCTGCGCACAAGGTCGTATTGAGTTGGCGATGTCCCGGGCCGAAAATCCACATCGCAATCTGGTTGCGACAGCTCGAGCGCAGCGTAGATTGCCGATGACAGCCGTGCGGGAATGCCAGGGACCAGGCCGACACGGACGAGCCGCCGGGTCGGTGATCGTGCTCGAAGACGCTCTACTGCCTCAAACTCGGCGATCACCCGTCGCGCTGTTGGCAACAACCGCTTCCCTAAGGGGCTCAGCTGCAGACCACGGGGTTGACGGATGAAAAGCGCTCCGCCCATGTGCGTCTCAAGATCACGAATCCTCCTTGAGAGCGGACTCGCCGCGAGGCCGAGATACTCGGACGCGGCTGCGATGCTCCCAGCCTCGGCTACCGCAACGAAATAGCGGAGATGGCGCACGTCCAAAGCGTCCCTCCCGTCTACTCTACTGTTCGCACTGCGCTTCACGGGTCCCGCACCGTTCCCGTCTTTCCCTCAACGGGTTGTCCCTCACCTTGTCGCGGCACTGGGCCAGGCGCCGGCCGGATCGTGGGGGCTTGGCGACCACCATGAGCGCCGCGACCGCGTGAGGTGCGCTACTGGCCGGCCGGTTCCGTGATGTTGTTCGATAACCCTCGACCGCGGAAAGGTTCGATTCAACAACCACCCGGTCGATCCGTACAGAGTTCTTCCGCTACGCCGACGTCACCACCGTGGGCATTCCGAGTTCAGCGACCGGACGACCTTCCAGTGCCCCCACTGTATGTAGATGGCATCGGACAGCCCCCTTGTTCGCGAGCGGATACTGCGGTGGTGGCTCGATTCGGCAGATGTCCATCGTGTATGGGCAGCGAGTATGGAATCGACAGCCTGGAGGAGGATCAGCAGGGTTCGGGATGTCGCCTTGCAAGATTATTCGTTGCCTCGTACGTTGAGCGTCGGGGTCCGGAACGGTGACAGCTGACAATAACGCCTGCGTGTATGGGTGCCTCGGGTGGTCATAGACGTCGCCCGCGTCGCCAATCTCGACCACCTCTCCGAGATACATGACTGCGATGCGGTCACTCGCATGCCGGACGAGGGCAGGGTTGTGAGCAATGAGCAGATAAGCTACGCCGAGTTTGCGTTGAAGTTCTTCCAGAAGGTTGATCACTTGCGCCTGCGTGGAGACGTCGAGTGCAGAGATCGGTTCGTCGAGAACAAGAAGACGGGGCTCGACCGCCAGGGCACGGGCGATCGCCATACGCTGCAGCTGGCCACCCGACAGCTCGCGAGGGTAGCGCTCAAGATGCGAAAGAGACAAGCCGACAAGCGGTATCAGTTCCCGCAACCGCTCCAAACAGTCACCCTTGCTCAATCCTCGGTGCACCTGTAACGGCTCACTGACGCTGGTGCGCAACGGCAGGAGCGGGTTAAAGGCGCCGAACGGGTCTTGAAACACTGTCTGGACTCCGGCGCGCATAGTCCGGAGTCCCGACCCGTGCAGATTTGTTACGTCGGTGCCTTCGAAATGCACTGTGCCAGAGCTGGGGTCCAGGAGTCGCATGGCGAGGCGTCCGAGTGTCGATTTCCCCGAGCCCGACTCACCAACGAGTCCGACAGACTCACCGCTATAGATCTGAAGACTTATGTCGGACACTGCATGAACATGAGCTCGTACACGCTGCAACAAGCCTTGTCGTACCGGGAAGGTCTTCGAAACGCCTTTCAACTCGATCAACGGCGTGTTCGTCGATGTCTGAGGAGCAGCGAGGGTCATTTGACACCCATCCTTGTCAGTTCGTCACTGCGCACGCAGCGAGCTAGATGGTTCGATCCCGCGTTCAGCATCGGAATGGCACTGTTACATTCCGGCTGGACGAATTCACAGCGGGACGCGAATCGACACCCTTCCTCCAACTCGGCGAGTTGTGGCACCTGGCCAGGGATGACATAAAGCGGTGACCGTGGCGTCGCCGACTGCGGCATCGCCTGCAGTAGCCCTCTCGTATATGGGTGACTTGGCCGGTAGAAGACTTCGCGAACAGTGCCCTGCTCGACGACCTGCCCGGCATACATAACGGCGATCCGGTCACAGGTGTCGGCCACCACGCCGAGATCGTGACTGACGAACAACATCGACATTCCTAGTTCAGCGCGTAGATCCCGCAGAAGTTCGAGGATCTGTGCCTGAACGGTAACGTCGAGAGCGGTCGTTGGTTCATCGGCGATCAGCAGTCTTGGGCGACCGACTAGCGCCATGGCGATCATCGCCCGCTGCCGCATTCCGCCAGAGAACTCGTGGGGATAGGACGATGCCCGCCGCTTCGGGATGCCAACCAGTTCCAGGGTTTCGAGCATCCGTGCCGTTGCTTCACGTTGTGTCAATCCCTCGTGCCAGCGCACTACTTGCGAGATCTGATCAGCGACCGTCATCGCCGGATTCAGACTCGACATGGGATCCTGGAAGATCATGGCGATGCCACTGCCGCGCAATGCGGCCATGTCGGCGAAGCTCAATGACAGCAAGTCCTTGCCTTCGAACCGGATTGAGCCTCCAATGACTCGCGCCGGTGGCGAGGGCAGTAGCCGCATAATTGAGAGGGACGTGACGGTTTTTCCTGATCCACTCTCACCAACAAGACCGAGCGCCTCACCTCGTGCGATGGAGAACGACACGTCGTCCAGGATCTGGACCGGTCCCTTCTCTGTGTCGACCTCGACTGCTAGGCCCTCAATCGCGAGAAGCTTCTCGTCATGGGCGGCGGCCGAGGGTTCAGACCGGCGTTGAACCTTCGTCAGACCCAAGCGTCCGGATCGCTTCGCTGGCGTCGAGACGTTCAGCGCGGATCGCATGCCTTCACCTACCTGGTTGAAAGCAACGACAGTGAGGATGATCGCGAGTCCAGGAGCCACCACGCTCCACGGGTGGCTGAGCATTGTGTCATTCGCGCGACTCAGCATGCCGCCCCAACTGGCGGTCGGTGGCTGCACGCCCAGTCCCAGGAAGCTCAACCCGGCCTCCATCAGTACGGCGAAGCCAAAGGAGATGGAGACCTGCACGATGAGCGGCGACAACACGTTGGGGAACAGATGCCGCGCGATTATCACCCTTGTCGAGGTGCCGATCGAGCGGGATACGTCGATAAACACTTCCTCACGAATTGCGAGTGTCTGCCCTCTGATCAGCCGTGTAAATCCGGGAACAAGGGTCACCGCCATGGCTATGCCGGCGTTGAGAAGATTCGGTCCCAGCATACTGACGATCGTGATAGCGAGCACCAACGCGGGCAGGCTAAGAAGGCCGTCCATGACACGCATCAAGAGCGAATCAATCTTTCCCCCGACATATCCGGCGACGAGCCCCAGTGGGAGGGCTACCAGCACCGCCGCGAGTACGACCTGGACGCTGAACATCAGACTTACACGTGCGCCGGCGAGGATCCGGCTCAGGACGTCGCGACCAAGTTGGTCTGTTCCCAGCCAGTGCGCCATTGACGGGCCCGCAAAAGGCTCCACGTCCAATTGTTCTCGAGGGTCATACGGTGCCAGGACGCTAGCAAAGACGGCGGCACCGACGATCAGGATAAGTACAACCAAAGCACCCATTGCGACCTTGTCCCGCCGATATCGTCGCGCGGCCTGCCGAAAGACACTGTTGCTGCGTGTTTTCTGGGTTCGCCCCATCATGCCGCCCTCACCTTCGGATTGAGGTATCCGTACGAGATGTCGACCATCAGATTCGCAATAATGTGAGCAACTACGAAGAGCAGGGCCGTCGCCTGGATCACCGGAACATCTTTGCTGCTCACAGCGGCGATCATGTAGGAGCCGATACCCGGGATATTGAAGATCTGCTCAACGATGACAGTCGAGCCCAAGATGCTACCGACCATGAGGCCCAGTACGGTCGCTGCGGGAATTGCAGAGTTCTTCAACGCGTGACCGACAACGACGCGACGCGTATCCCCGCCCTTCGCCCACGCTGTTCGCACGTATGCCGACTGCATCGTGTCCGCGAGGCCGGCCCGCAACTGACGGGACAGCATGGCAACACCTGCCGCCGCGAGTGCTACCGCGGGCAGGATGATCGACCGAGCCCAGCCCGCTGGGTCATCTGCGAACGCTGTGTAACCGTAAGGGGGTAACCACCCGAGGCTCACCGAGAAGACTGAGATCAGCACCATTCCAATCCAGAATGGTGGCATGGAGACTACGACGCTGGTTCCGAACATCATGCCGCGGTCGCCAAGGCCGCCCGGACGCAGTCCGCCGACGATGCCGAGTACCAGCGCTAGCGGGATGACAATCGCGAAGACGGCAAGCGCAAGGCTCAGAGTGACAGGAAGACGTTCCAGGAGTTCGTCAGCCACCGGACGCTGAGAATACAGGGATTCACCGAAGTCGAACTGCACCGCACTCTTGAGCCAGGTTGCGTACTGCACGAAGAAGGGCTCGTCTAGATTCAGTTCTTCCCGAATCTGCTGCACTACTTGCGGAGAGGCATTGCCTCCACCGGCAATCGTTGTCGCGGCATCCCCGGGAACTAGGGCGATCATGCTGAATACCAGAACCGACATGACGAATAGCAGCGGTATCGATGTTAGAAGGCGCTTTACAATCATCTGGAGCACGCGTCACGAACCTTCCGTTGATGACGGATGTCGACCGATCCCGCCGACAATTGGAATAGGCATTGGCTACTTCTTGATATGGAGGGAGTCGATATTCAACAACCCGAACGCGTCAAAGGTGGGATTACCTTCCACGCGATCAGTGTTCCAACCCTGAACGTTGGGATAGGTCACGACCGGGATCAGGTAAGCGCTCTCGGCAATCAGTTTGGCCGCAGCTTGGTACGACGCAATTGCCGTTGGGTCGCCCGGTGTGACGCTTGCCGCCGTACGGACCGCTTCCATGATGTCCGGGCGGTCGACTCCACACAGAGCCATTGGGGATCCGGGGCCGAAGTACGTGTCGAACTGACGAAATGTTCGACTTCCGGAATAGAAGGACAACAGCGCTCCAGGTTTCTTGGGAACGATGAATCCCGCCATCACATCACGGTCGCTCGTAATATCGACGTGTACACCGAGTCTCGCAAATTGCGCCTGAAGGGTCTCGGACTCCACCCCAAAGTTGAGCGTCGCCGGGTAGTGCAAGCTGATGGGGGCGGTAACGCCTGACTCGGCTACGAGTTGCTTCGAGCGCTCGGGGTCATACTCAATCGACTTCTTTAAATCCGGGTCGAAGGCAGCACTGTCCTCGGGCAACAGACTGTAGGCTGGCTCCGCAAGGCCACCATAGACGAGTTTCGAGAACCTTTCACGGTCGATTCCGACCTGGACAGCTTGGCGAAATTTCTCGTTGTTGAACGGCGATTCCGCCGTACACATGTTCAGATAGATGTTGTAAACATTAGAAATCTCGGTCGCAAACTTGTCGTTCGCGTCAATGGCCTCCGCGCTATTGACCGAGACGTAACTCGCCCAGTCCAGTTTCCCGGAAAGTAGGCCATTTGCGTGCTGCGGTCCAGTCGGAGTGTTAATGATGTCGACTCCCGCCAAGTGCACGTTGTCGGCGTCCCAGTAGTCCGGGTTCTTTCGCACCGAAAGGCGCTGACCAGGCTTGTTCTCCGTGACAGAGAAGGGGCCGGCGCCGACGGGCATCGTATCGATCTGGTCGGGGTTGGCAGCGATCTGCTTGGGCGACATGATTGCGCCGGCGACGCTCGACAGTTCGACGTAGAACTGCCCGGCAAGAGGTTGGCTCAACTTCACAACAGCCGTAAGTGGATCGATCACCTCCACGACATCTACCTGCCTGAGGCCTGGCGCGAGAACGGCCTGGGCGGTCGGGGTCAGCGGACTGCGCGCGCGCAGGAGACTGGTTCTTACCGCCTCCGCGTCGAAAGCCGCGCCGTCGCTGAAACGGACGCCCTCCCTCAAGGCGATCTTCACTGTGTGAGGATCGATTACTTCTACGCCCTTGGCCATCCACGGCGTGAAGACGCCGTCTCTGGACTGGCGCAGCAGGGTGCCGTAGAAGAGTTTGTAGTAGACAACCTCGTCTTCACCCCTCGACTTGGCAGTATCCAAGTGGATTCCTGATGCCGCCATGGGGAGTCCATACTTGAACACCCCTTCATCGCTCTGCTGACCACTGCTCGAACTACACGCACTCAACATGGCTGCGAGCATCAATAGAGCGAAAGCAACCGCCTGTGGGCGGTATCTCCCATGCATCTTCTGCGTTCTCCAATGTTCCGAGCCCCACCCTCCAGGAGGTTGAGGGCACGTGCGGATGTACATCTCACTGGCCGCTTGATGTGATCCGCGGCACAATAACGATTGTTAGTTAATAACGTAGAGGGTTCAGCGGCAATGGTCAACAGTCGGCTACTGAAGTGCGGCGATGCGGTTCGTCGCCGGAGCACATCTCTGGAATCGCGCAGCCAAGATGCTCTGGTTCATGCGACCAGCTGAGGCCCCCCGCTTGTCAGAATCTAGGTTCACTTCGCCGTAGCCGCGTCTGGGCCTTCGAAGTGCTCGAGATCCTGAGCGAGGGCCAATTACGTTGTGGTCCCTGGGTACAGACCGCGGCTGCTGGGGTCCGCTGGCCGTGGCCACCTGCCGCGAAGGCCAGATTCAGATTGGTCACGCGTGGGACCAGCGAGATGCGCTGCCGAGTGCGCAGCTAACGATGACTGATCCGTCGCCATTCTATCGTCTGGTAGATTTCCGTCCGCAGTCCTCGCCACGAGTGCACCCCAAGCGGCATTGCGACACGCCGCCTGAGCCTGAATCCGTGGAGGTGTAGTGGGATCGTCGGCGAGTGAACAGGGAAAGTGCCTCCCGTAGTGAGACAATCAGGATTCTCACGTCACAACTGTCCACATACGGAAGGGCACTTTCAGTGCAATCATCGCACACGTTCACGGCCGAATCCGCTGTGTTCGACGAACGCAATCTCGTGGCGTCTGCCGGTCTGGTTCCGGTGCTGGAACTGGCCGAACAGGCAGGACTGTCGGAGTTGATCGACACTCATGTCCGCTTCGACTCCACACGGGTGGCCTCGGGTGCGGTGAATCCGGTCGGGAAATTGACCTCGATCATCGCCGGGATGTGCACCGGAGCGGACGTCATCGACGACATGAACCTGCTCCGGGCCGGTGGGATGCCCGCCCTGTTCGATCAGGTGTACGCGCCGTCGACACTGGGAATATTCCTGCGCGAGTTCACCTTCGGGCACAGCCTCCAACTCGGGTCGGTGCTGCGCCGACACCTGATCGCCCTCGCCGCCCGCACCCCGCTGCTACCCGGCATCGCCGGGCGGGCGTTCCTCGACATCGACTCGCTGCTGCGCCCGGTGTACGGGCACCAGAAACAAGGAGCGTCGTACGGGCACGCGAAGATCGCCGGCCGCGCCCTGCTCCGCAAGGGACTGTCGCCGCTGGTCACGACCCTGTCCACCGCGCAGGCGGCGCCGGTGATCACCGAGATGCGGCTGCGGGCCGGCAAGAGCGGATCCGGCCGCGGCGCCGCCTCCCAGCTGCGGTCGGCGATCACCACCGCCCGCGCCTGCGGGGCGCACGGCACGATCATGGTCCGCGGTGATTCGGCGTTCGCCGAACACGGCCGTTATCGGCGCCGCGGTCGCCGCGGGTATCGAGTTCTCCCTGGTGATGACCCGGAATCCGCGCATCACCCGGGCCATCGACGGCATCGACGAGCACCAGTGGATGCCGGTGCACTACCCGGTGCGGTGATCGACCCCGAGACCGGGGAGCTGATCTCCGACGCCGAGGTCGCCGAGACCTCGTACACCGCGTTCTCCGGCCGCTACCGGGTCACCGCCCGCCTGATCGTGCGCCGGGTCAAGGACGCGAATTACCCGGATGCGTGGGGGTCCCTCCCTGCACGCAGTGCTTGGGGGCGTCCCGGTGTGCCGCTACCACCCGTTCTTCACCAGTTCCGATCTGTCGACCGTCGAGGCAGATATCGCCCACCGCAAGCACGCGATCGTGGAAACGGTGTTCGCGGACCTGATCGACGGACCCCTCGCGCACATCCCGTCGGGACGGTTCGGCGCGAACAGCGCCTGGGTGCTCTGCGCCGCGATCACCCACAATCTGCTGCGCGCCGCCGGCACCCTCGCCGGCGGACACCACGCCGTCGCCCGCGGCGCCAGCCTGCGCCGGCACCTGGTCAACGTTCCCACCCGATTCGCCCGGCCCGCACGCAAACCCGTGCTCCACCTGCCAGCTCACTGGCCACGACAAGCGCATTGGACATCCCTCTGGGACAACACCATCGACTACACGCCACCCCAAGCAGCCTGACTCTCGACACACCGGCCGCACCGGCCCCAACCCCAGGAACACATCGAACGTGGATGAGCTGACAACCAGGTCAGCAGATCAACTACACCCCGAACAGCATCACCTGTGCGCATCACAAACGAATCCGACCGAAATCAGCGATCCACGGATTCAGGCTGAGATATCGAAGCCCGTGGAAGTGGTCAACGTTCGAGCGATATCCGACCCGAACATGCTGTGCACCTTGAACTTTAGCCATCCGCTCGACCTTCAACCAACTTCAGCCACTGTGCCGAATCCCCGAAACCTACAGGACGACCACTCTAAGAACTACTGCAGCACTTCGGGCAGAAATCGGCTGATAAGAGCCACACCCCCGCGCAGACCTCGCGGTGGCGAGCCCGCGATTCCCGATGTCAGACGAGACACCAGTCAAACCAAACCCATGCACGCGGAGCATCTATCGCAGACCGTCACGCTCTGGATGATTCGTGAGGCTGAGGTCGCCTTGCGCCCACATGGTTAAAACGGATGTCTGCTCCGGCCCCTGTAGACGCCACCGTCACCGCTCAATCAACAGAAATGACATCGACCGGACCACCGGACGGTGAGCGCCTCCGAGTCCGGGACCTCTATACATATACACTCGATCCGATCACGCTTAAGGAGCAGGTCCGTCGGGTCGACAACTATGTAGCCACGGCAGCACGCGGACGTCCGCGGGACTACACAATCAACTCCACAGCGATCAACTCGTGGAAGCGGCCGGCTTGCGGGCTTTCGTCCGGGGAACTCGAGAATTCTGTTCGGCACCCACAATGCTTAGCGCGTAATCAGCGTGCTGGCGTGCAACGTCCTCTGCTGTCAACTCCCCACCCGACTGAAACCAACGCGCGATACTCACACACATTTCTCGGATCGCGAACGAGGCCAATTTGGGCGACTCCACCGTGAAGACACCCACATTTTGTCCATCAACAATCAGCTGACGGAAGGCGCGCTCATGATCTCGTCGAATAATTTGGGCTTTAGCACGCTCCGGTTCCTCCAGGTTCGAAGAATCCTGATTGACCACCAGCGCTTCTCTCGGGTGGGTAGCGTGATGCAGGGCATAGACTTCGGTCGACCTCCGTAAGCGCTCGACCGGATCGTCGGTCTCAGCTATGACGCGTTCGAAGTCCGACACGACATGACCTAGTGTGTCGAGCACTATCTCGCGCAGCAGTGCGCTTTTCGACTCCATGTGGTTGTACAAGCTCGGAGTTCGGATGTCGAGGCGCTCAGCCACCTGCTTGAGCGACGTACCGTGATACCCACGTTCGGCAAACAAAGTCAACGCGGCATCGAGTACGTCCGCCCGCGTGACGGACGGCCCGGACGTCAAACGCTTGTCGATGTACTCAGCCATGGGCCCCATCTTGTCAGCCAGCGCAACCGAACCCTGATCGGCCGCTATACGTGTTTCAAACGAATGTTAACTAGTCTACGACATCAGCAACGCGAGATGCGGAGATGCGGAGATGCGATGGGTGCAATCGGCGACCCATCTCATGATCTGACACCAGAACACCCTTACGCAGCCGCGCCCGCGGTACAGATCTCCGGAAGCGCGCCTCGAGGGCGCCAGCACGATGGCGTTCTCGCACCAAAGGAACGTTGTTGGGCAACGTTCCAGAGGGCGATCCGAAGCGCTCATGATCGGGATTGCAGCTGGCTGCGCAACGCCGACATTGAGGACGGCACCCGACACGGCCTCACACGGGACGAACCGACGAGCTCCGCGAGGCCCGCAACCGCTTCCGGCTGTTCGAACAGGAAACAGTGGTGATGTGTCGGGCGGTCGCCATCCCATCGCGGAACGTCAACCCAAAATGATGTTCCCGCTGGTCCGTCACCTAGCCTCCGACGGTACCCCCGACGCGGTGACCTGCCGGGTGCTGGGATTCTCCCGGCAAGCGTTCTAAACGTGGAACACCGATCCCGTGTCCCGACGAGATTGGAACGATACCCATCTGATCAACGCCGCACTCGATATCCACGTCGGCGATCCGGAATTCGGATATCGGTTCATAGCCGACGAACTACCCGCCCACGGCATCCTCGCCGGAGAGAACCGCGTCCACCGGCTGTGTTCGCAGCAGTGGGTACTTGCGAATATGCGCGGCCTTGTTCGACCAGCCTGGGTCGCCGGCCGGCCGTTCCATTGGATTCGCGAGTTCCATCTCGTCGACTGGGCCCGGGGTATCGGTGGGTTCTTCGAGCAGCTGCTGGACCTGGGCCGATGACCGCACCAGATCTCGAGTCCGATGGTGTGGTCCTGTTGTTCTCCTACGGGACGCTGCGTCAGCCGGGGGTCCAGCTGGCCACCTTCGGGCGTGCGCTTGCCGCCGACGTCGATGCCCGGCCACCGGCTCGGGGAGCGCTGATCACCGATCCCGAGGTCATCGCCCGCAGCGGCATTGAACGGCACCCGATGGTGAGCCCCGCGGGATCCGATGCGCGGATCGAGGGTGCGGTGTTCACCGTCATCGCCGACGATCTCGCGGCGGCGGACGCGTACGAGGACGGGCGACTACACCCGGATTCAGGTTCCGTTGGTCTCCGGCCGGCGAGCGTGGGTATACGTGTTGGCGTCCACGCCCCTGACGGACCCGCACCCGCAATTTCGAGGTGCGGGACCGAGCGTGGGTGGGTCAGGGTGCAGCGAATCCGGCGTCGACGAGGACCTTCTGTCCGGTCGGGCCGGTGACGAGAGTAATGAATTCCTGTGCGGTGGGCCTGTTCTGCGAGTTCTTCAGTACCGCGATCGGGTAGGTGTTCACCGCACCGGAGGATTCGGGGAAGGGCACGGTAGTGACCGCGTCCTTGGCGCCGGCGGCGTCGGTGACGTAGACCAGTCCGGCGTCGGCCTGCCCGGAAGTCACCTTCCCGAGCACGTCGGTGACCGAGGATTCCTCGCTGACCGGGGTCAGGGTGACGCCGGTGGAGTCTTCGACCTTCTGGGTTGCGGATCCGCAGGGCACCTGGGGTGCGCAGACCACGACCTGGTTGCCCGGTGCGACCAGGTCGGCGAAGGAGGTGATGTTCTTCGGGTTCCCGGGCGGGGTGACGATGGTGAGGGTGTTGGTGGCGAAGTTGACCGGCTCACCCTCGATCAGGCCGGCGTCGACGGCCTTGGTCATGTTGGCGGTGTCGGCGGAGGCGAACACGTCACCGCTGGCGCCTTGGTCGAGCTGCGCGACCAGGTCCGAGGAGCCGGCGAAGTTGAATTCGACGTTCGTCCCCGGGTGATCCTTTTCGAACTGTTCGCCGAGTTGGGTGAAAGTGTTCTTGAGCGAGGCGGCCGCAAAAACGGTGATGGAGCCGGTGATCTGCGATTCGGTGGCAGCCCCGCTGGTCGTGGCCGGTGCCAACGAATCGGTGTCCGAACTCGAACAGCCGGCGACCAGTGCGGTGGCGGTCAGTGCGATCAGTGCCGTGCCAAACAGCGTCTTCATCGGGGTCCTCCTGAGAATGATCGGTTAGTCGGGCCCGGTCCTCGTCCGAGGATCGGGCGGTAGTGGTGGGAATGCCGAACGGTGTGTGGCGCGTGATATGACGATGTCGCTGATCGCGACCCGCCAGGGCGACGTCTGTTCGTGGTGGTGGCGAGTGCAGTGGTATCGGTGACATAGCCGCCGGTGGGTATGAGCGGGTTGCGGCCGGTTGGGGGTGTCGACAGTAGTGGGGCAGAACGCGGCCAGCGCGGTACACGAGCAGGCTGTGAATGACCGGGCCGAAGCGGGGCATCAGCTGGGATCCGCCAGGGTGGCAACTCAGGCCGTCTACGAGGGTGCCGGCGTGCACCGTGTTTAGCGCGAATGCAGGCCGTCTGCCGGGCTGTCGGGTGGCGACGACGACGGTGACGAGGCCGGTGTCGATCGATCCGCTGAAGTCGCACTGGATGCAAGTGACGTCGAGGGCTCCCAGATAGTGGGGGACGGGGGCCGATGCTGCCGCGGTTCTGCCCGGGTGCCAACGGCTCGCGCGTGCAGATTCTCGTCACCGGCGCGCCGCTTGAGCGGCCGGGGTCTCGACGCCGGCGGCCGCGGAGCCCTCGGTGACCAGCGTTCCCGACCCGTTGCCCGCCGGGGTGCCCTACTCCTCCTCCAAAAGGTGCTACGAGGGTGCGGCCGGCGACCTGGATCTCCGGGCGCAGCACCCAGGGGCCGTCGCCGTGGACGGCGTACCTGCCGGCCGCGGAGGTGTCCGCGGCCGTCAGCGCCGCGGTGGTGCGCAGCGGTTCGGCGAGGGTGGCGCCGAGGTTGTCGGCGAGGACCTTCCGGTGGGTCGGGATCGGTGGCAACGACTCCCGGAGCGTGGTCCGGGCCTGCTCGAGGGTGGTCACCGCGGCCCGGGCTTCCGATGCCCCAGTGGTGTGCAGGTGGTGACCAGTCCGTGCTCAGGGGTGGGGATGGCGGTGACGAGGAGCTCGACGTCGTAGGCGTCGCGCATCGCCAGTGCGGTGAGTACCTCGTCGACGGGTCCGATGTGGTGGTCGCCGCCGGGCTGGAAGAGGGCGGCGGTGGTGGCGCAGGTGAACGCGTGCTGCGGGTTGTGGGAGGTCATCACTATGGCCATCCCGTCCGCGGCCAGCTCGGCCACACAGTTCAGTACCCGGGCCTCGTTGCCGAGGTCGAGGTTGGCGGTGGGTTCGTCCATCATCAGCAGCTCCGGTTGCTGGGCCAACGCCCGGGCGATGAGCACCATCTGCCGTTGCCCGCCACTGAGTTCGAGGAAGTTGGCGTCGGCGAGATCGGTGAGGCCGAGGCGGTGAAGTGCGTCGGCCGCGATGTCCCGGTCGCGGTGGGTGGGTGATCCGCGCAGGCCCAGCCACGCGGTCCTGCCGAGCAGCACGACGTCGGAGACCGCGAAGTTGAAGACGTCGCCGCCGCTCTGCGGGACGTACCCGATCCGCCGGGCGAGATCACGGCGGCCCAGATCGCGGGCCGCGGTGCCGTCGATGCGGATCGTGCCGCCCAGCGGGGGGAGGAATCCCATGATGGTCCGGAACAGGGTGGTCTTGCCGACCCCGTTGCGGCCGAGCAGGCACAACACCTCGCCGGGTTCGACGGTGAAATTGATGTCGCGCAGGACCGGCCGGTTGCGGTAGCCGCAGGTGAGATGGTCGACGGTCAGAGCCATCCGCGTCGCCTCCCGGCCGCGAGGAGGTACAGGAACACCGGCGCACCGAGCAGCGCGGTGAGCACGCCGAGCGGGATCTCGATGCTCGACGCGGACCGGGCGACGTCGTCGACGGCGAGCAGGAACAGCGCACCCAACAGGGTCGCCGCCGGCATCGCGTACCGGTTGTCGGGTCCGACGAGGATCCGCGCGAGGTGTGGGATGATCAGTCCCACCCAGCCGACGACGCCGGCCACCGACACCGCCGCCGCGGTCAGCAACGTGGCGGCGGCAATCGTTGTCCCCCGCACCACGGCCACGTTGATGCCGAGGGCCTGCGCCTGATCGTCGCCGAACGACAACGCGTTCAGCCGCCACCGCAGCACCGTGAGCGGGATCCCGGCGACCAGCAGGGCGCCGCCGAGCACGATCAGGTCCACGGACCGGACCGCCGACAGCCCGCCGAGGAGCCAGAACGTGATCTGCGGCAGTTTGTTCTCCGGGTCACCGACATACTTGACCAGCGAGATCAGCGCCGAGCACAGGGCGGCGACGACCATGCCGGTCAGGATCAGCGTCAGGATCGACCCGCCGCGCGGATCGACAGCGCGGTCGACGACGAAGACCACCGCGACCGCGGCCAACCCGAACACGAACGACAGGGTTTGGGTGGTGGTCGTGCCCAGCGCGAACAGCAGACCGAGTGCGGCGCCGAGCCCGGCACCCCCGGATGCCCCCAGGACGTCGGGGGAGACCATCGGATTGCGGAACACGGCCTGAAACGCGGCACCGGCGAGGGCGAGCGCGGCGCCGACCATGATCGCGGCCCAGATCCGCACCAACCGCACCTGGTAGAAGATCTGCGCCACATCGGCGGTGGCCGGATCGTTCGGATCCCGGAGCACCGACACGATCTCGCCCGCCGAAAGGGGATAGTGCCCGAGGGTGGCCGACAGTAGGGCGCCGGCGGCGAGCAGCACGATCATCGTCACCAGGACCGCCGGGTGCCGTCGCCGCGCCCGCGACGCGTTGTTGGTGGGAGCGGCGGTGTTGCTTCGGTTTTCGGAGACCGCGGTCATGGCCGGTGGGCGGTCAGGATCGCCCGGGCCTGGTCGTCGGTGAGGTCGTAGCCGAGGAAGGTGCGGTAGAACGCCGTCGTTTCGGCGACCATGTCGACGTCGGTGAACAGTTCCGGGTGCAGGAGCTTGCCGGCCCACAGCAATTGCAGTGCCCCCTCGGCCGAGTACCGGTCCCAGAAGAACGCGCCGACCGGGTTCATGTGCACCCGGGCAGATTGGACCGCCGAGACCCGGGCCCATGCCGGATCGGCCGTCAACTCCCGGGCAGCGCGGTCGGGATCGGACGGGTCGGTCAGGGTGGTCGACCCGAGGATGATCACATCCGGATTCCACGCGAGGATCTGCTCGATGTTCACGCCGACGTTGTTGCCGGGCACGACGGCGGCGTTTCGGCCGCCTGCGGCCTGGATCCAGGCGTCGATGATCGTGTCGGTGCCGTCCACGATCAGCGGGTTCAGGGAGGTGATGTGCAGGACCTTCGGCCGCTCGGCCTGCCCGATGGAGCTGGTTGCGCCCCGGACCTTGGCGAGGTTCTTGTCGAGGTAGGCGTTGAAGTCGGCGGCCCGGCTCGGGGCCGATCCGCCGAGCACGTCACCGGTGGTGCTCACCACCTGCTTCAGGCCGTCGTAGTCGGTGAAGGTGAGCTGGACCGTCGGAATGTTCAGGTCGCCCAGCGCATCGGACACCTTCGATCCGGCCGGCATGAAGACGACGTCCGGGCGTTGGGCGAGGAGCGCTTCCACATCGGCGGTGGTGTTGGTGAACACCGTCTTTGCGTCGTTCATGTGAGGGTTGACCTCGTACAGCCACGGCACCAACTCCTTCGTCGACACGGTCGCCACCACCTTCTCGCCGGCGCCGAGCATCGCGACGACCTCGTTGTGGGCCTGCCACGCGTCCGCCACCCGCTCGACGGTGCCGGGAACGGTGACACTGGCGCCGGTGCTGTCGATGACCACCCGCGGCGGTGCGGCGGGGTCCGCCGCCGTCTGCGAGGACGCGCCGGCGCATCCGGCCACCAGCAGCACTGCCGCCAGCGTGGCGGTCAGACGGGCAGCACCACCGCCGCGCATGCGCGCGTTCGAAATCGACAACTCGAGCCTCCGTGTTCGACAGACCTGATGGCGTATCCAAAGCCCGCACGTGCAGCACGGTCGGGACAAATGCTGCAATGAGGAGAATTTCGGGGTACTGCGTCGCATCTGCGGTGAATAAAATAGCATCTATCCGCACACGCGGAATCTCGTCTCCGCCGCTAAGGCGATGCCCCCCGGCTCGCGGAAAACACACCGCTGGGCCATTGCTCCGGCTAGCGTCGGAGCTATACACCCCTCAAGATGGAGGTTCATGTGCGCCTGTCCACCCGAAACCAGCTCACCGGAACGATTACCGACGTCACCATCGGCAGTGTGATGGCCACGGTGAAAGTGAAACTCGATGGAGGCGAACAGATCGTCACTGCATCCATCACGAAGGAAGCGGTCGAGGAACTCGACCTCAAGGCGGGGGTGGCGGCAACCGTGCTTGTGAAGTCCACCGAGGTGATGCTCGGCGTCGAGTAGACGCCGCCCTTCTGGTATCGATCCCACCGCATTCAGTCGAGCTCAGCTGATCAGGATCGAGCCTTTTGAAGTGGGCGGGGCGAAACATGGATTAATCGAGCGGGTGTTGCGAAAGACTCAACGGCTGCAGCGTAGATGCACGCTCTGCCGATCCCTTCCCGGGTGACCACAGGGGCAGCGAGCAACAAAATCCCTCGGAGAGCGTCCGGAATGAACTGTCGACGCCGTCCGCGACCGGCGGCACCGCGCAACCCGGCGGTCGAGACGGCGATGACCAACCGGGTGATGGCGTCCTCGAACCCGTCGGTGGGGACCGTCCCCGACTCTTGCCGAGCGCCGATTCTGATCGGCACGACCCCACCACCCTGACTCGCGACAGCCTCGCGATACCCAGGCGCACACCGCATCGATGACGTTCGACTGCTGAGCCCGGCCAGCGAACCGTGCAACTCGCGGAGCGATGAGCTGCAGCAACGGGCAGCACTCTCACGAATGCGATGTGCACCTCGCCGCCGCGAGGGAACACGAACGGTCTTGGTTACGAGCGTACGAAACTCGAGCCCCGGTTCTCTCGTTCAGAAAATTTCCACTCCCCAGACGCGCTCCGACTTAGGGAGTCGTGATAGCGGCCAGCCCGGATTGCTACTCCCCCAATATCGGTCGCCTTCATCACCAAATAATCGGAAACGGCAGTCGCGAGTCCGCCGTCGACATCGATGATCGAATTGAAAGTCAGGTGTTTGATTCCGTCAGGTACAGGCCACGATGCGACCAGATTTCTAATCTCAGTGATCCCGTTGTACACAACCCCTGCGACTGTCCACCGAGCGTCTGAATGGAAGAGGTTGGCGGCCTCCCCGTAATCGCCGTCGTCCATCAACTGACAATAGGCAGCAAGCGTGCGTCGCACACCCTCGATGTCATTTGCGACCATTACATCCTCCTCAAGAACTTCTTTGAAAGGCTTGAATGCCAACGTGGTCACATAGAGGACCACACGGGCATCCAGCGGCAAGATCTGGAGATCCGATCGAACCGGAGTTGCCGAAACCGACATTGAACAACCCTGGGGGGCTGGCGGCGGGCCGGAAGCACGTGCGTGCCCCGTCTACGATGGACGATCACATCCTGCCCGCCAATCGGATGGCAGGCAAGCGGTTTCGTAGCAAACACTCAGGGCTCCTGAGCGCTTCAACGCTCCACTTCACGTCAGACTTGCAGATGTGACGGATGTCCGAACCGGCAGATGCGTACGCCGCCCTCCGCGCCTTGATGCTGAGCCCTGACGTCCCTCTAGCCGCATCCTGTGACGTAGGCTATAGTCTGGTAACTAATGATTGTTAATTAGGAGTATTCGTGATTCATACCGACCTCATCACCACCGTCCCGGAACTTCTCACCCGCCAAGCCAGGGAATACCCCGACAAGATCGCCTTCCACGACATCCGTCAGCAGGTAACCTACGCCGACCTGGATGCTCGTACGGCTCGGCTCGCTGGTCACCTGTTGGACCTCGGCCTGGGCCCCAAAGAGCGGTTCCTGATGTATTTGGACAACTCCATCGAGGTCGTCGAGGGATATCTGGTGGCGCCGCGGGCGGGAGTCGTCGCGGTGTGCGCGAACCCCACCGCGACTCAGCCGGAACTTACCTACATCGCCCAGAATTCCGGCGCACGGATATTGATCACCGATGAGGCTCATCTTGCGATTGCCCTCAGAACTGCTCAAGACGTTCCAGGCCTGACAACGGTGATCGTGACCGGATCTTGCACTCCCCCGACCGACCCGCCGACTGACATTACGCTCGTCTATTACGACGATTTGGTCCACCGTGACTCCAAGGCCTCCACTCCAGACGAGACCGGCATGGACGAGTGGACATGGATGCTGTACACAAGCGGCACAACCGGACGTCCGAAGGGAGTTCAGTTGTCCCAGAGGGGTTGCCTCTGGGTGGTTGCCGCATGCTGGGTGCCGATTGTCGGCCTCAGCGCCGATGATCATCTGCTGTCGTATCTTCCGCTCTTCCACTCCTACGCGCTGGTGCTCTCCATCATCGGCGTGGCCGCAGTTGGCGCTACTGCGACATTGCTACCGAAGTACTCACCCCGAGACGTTAGGGTGCGGTTGGCATCCGAGGGCGTGACCTTGCTTCCCGGTGTCCCGACGATGTTTCAGTACCTCATCAATACCCGCGAGTCGCGGGAATGCCTGAATGCACCGAAGCTTCGGCTTTGCATCTCGGCGGGAGCCATCATGTCCGGCGCGCTGAACCAGGAGTTCGAGCAGTACGCAGCCGTACCGCTCCTTGACGGCTACGGGATCACCGAGACCTCCACAATGGTGACGATGAACGCCCCGACTGGCGGCCGTGTTCCCGGCTCCTGCGGCGTGCCGGTGCCCGGAATCTCGGTGCGGTTCGTCGGCCCCAACGGCGTCGACGTTCCATACGGCGACGAGGGAGAACTGTGGGTTCAGGGGCCTAACGTGATGCTCGGCTACCATGCGCTGCCTGATGCCACGGCTGCAGCGATGGACAACGGCTGGTACCGCACCGGCGATCTCGGACGACGCGACCGGAACGGCTTCATCTCGATCACCGGCAGAGTGAAGGAACTGATTATTCGAGCCGGTGAAAATATCGCTCCTGCCGAAGTGGAGGAAGTGATACTCACCTGCAGCGGTGTCGACGACGCCGCTGTGGTGGGTGCACCACATCACGACTTGGGCGAGGTGCCAGTGGTATTCGTTGTACCTACGAGCGGCCACGAGCTCGACCACGAGCACATTCTGGCTGTCTGTCGGGAGAACCTCGCCTACTTCAAGGTGCCCGAGCAAATCATCGAAGTTAGTCAGATACCAAGGACACCGTCAGGAAAGATCCGACGCTTCGAGCTCAAGCCCCAGATCAGTGCCTCGACATCTACCTCGTCGAGCTGACCACAGACCCCGCGCGGGCGCAGCCCGTCCGCCGCAGAAAGGACGAGAGGTGAAGATCGCAGGTGCAGTACTGGAGCTGATCGGTAACTCAACGCCCCACCCTGGAGTGATCCGGTGACCGTGTGCGAACTCGAGCTCGTGCCTCCGGGGTCACAAGAAGCCTTGATACGAATGGACGCAGCAGGCATTTGCTACTCGGCCTGTCTGTCTTCGACGGGGCGGTCGGATCCACTCACATGAGCGAGTAATGCACGTTCTTCGCTCAAAATGGCCTGGTTCGCAGTACTTCGCCCACGCAAAAGCAGAATACCCGTTCTGGCCAATCTCGAGTATCACCATTAATAGACCACACGTGGTTTGATAAATAACGTAGGAGACTTAAGAGGCATGAGTCAGAAAATAATCGTTGAGCAGGATGTAACCATTCCACTCAGGGATGGAACGCACACGAAAGCGGACATTTTTCGACTGGATGATGACGTTCGTCGGCCTGTCATTCTGCAACGGTCAATCTACGGTAAACAGGGATACATGGAGCACGCGTATGCGGGCCCGATGAATATCGTCAGGGCCGGATACGTTTACGTTTCGCAGGACTGCCGCGGTTGCGGCGAGTCAGACGGCTACCTTGAATTCTTCTTCCAGGAACAAGAAGACGGGTACGATTCCGTCGAGTGGGCAGCGGAACAGCCGTGGTCGAACGGGAAGGTTGGGATCGTCGGCAATTCCGCCCTGACGATGACCGCGCTTCAGGCAGTCGCGGCGCAGCCACCTTCGTTGGCTGCAGCTTTCGTCGTCGACGGCCACACCGATATGGAGACGTGGACGAAGCGGGGGGGTGTTCCGTCCGAGGTATACTTCGGAGCTCAGTTCATCCCACACATGGTCGCGCTCAACAACCTGAAGCGCCTCGATCTGGACGCGGATGGCCGCGCCGAACTAGAGCGGAACGTGGCGAGTGCACTCAGCGCAACCAGGGAAGACCTTCTGCACCTCCCCGTGTTGAACTTCGAGGGGCTTAAGGATGACCGCGTTACTTCCGGATTACACCGCATCTTCCTGGCCGAGCCAACAGACCCTCTCTGGAAAAAGGATTCGACTGCGCTAGGAAAGGAACCTGAACGGGCGCGCGTGCCGATCAAAGCCGTCGCGGGACTCTATGCACCATTCGTGGGATCGATGGCAAACGTTTGGAGCGCCAATCCGGATATTGGGCACGAACTTATTATCGGACCCTGGGGCCACTTTGGCACCGTGGGTGCCCCGACTGGCGTTCGAAACTACTTGGAAGCGCCAGCCGGCGGACGCAAGGCATGGTGGTCTGCGATGATCGCCTGGTTCGATCAGTGGATGAAGGATGAACCCTCACCAGAGGGATCGCGGCGATCCAAGTTGTATTACTTCTTGCCAGGCGAGAATCGGTGGGCAGCGTCGTACACGTGGCCACCATCTGGATCTGATCTCGATCTCTTCCTCAACGGTGCCAGCTCGAGCGCGATGTCTTCGGACAGCCGAGTGGGGGCACTCGATTTCGAACTGGCAGCTGAATCTTCGAGTCACACATATATTTACGACCCTGCCAATCCCGCGCCTACCGTCGGCGGCGTGGTGATCGATATCGGACAGTTAGCCCGGTTCGACTCTACCTTGACAGCTGACGGGCCCCACGATCAGCGTCGGCTGGAAACACGAGAAGATGTCCTCATCTACGATTCTCCCGTATTGGACGATGTAGTCCGGGTTGTCGGCTCTGCGTCGGCAACGATCTGGGCTTCTAGTAGTGCTGAGGACACCGACTTCATTGTTCGGCTCATCGACGTGGAGCCGGATGGGTTTGCGGCGAAGCTGGCCGAAGGCGTGATTCGTACCCGCTACCGCCACGGAACCAACGATTCATGGCTTACACCAGGAGAACCGGTCGAACTCAACGTCGAACTTGACCCGGTCGTTCACAGCTTCATGCCCGGCCATAGAGTCCGCGTGCACATCACGAGCAGCAGCTTCCCGAAGTACGCTCGGAACCTCAACTCGCGGGTGGTGCCGGAACTCGGCGTCGAGACCGACATCGTCGTGGCCCGCCAGAGCGTACACCATGGGCCAGATATGTCATCGCGAATCACCCTTCACATCGTTCCCGCCGTAGAGTCAGAGTCGCCATACGACCTGTCGTCTTCACCGCGCCCGGCAGAGCTGGACGATTCCCGCGCGAGATGAGGCCCATTGCGCGACAAAATGCTCGCTGACGCTACACGGAAGCGCTTCTAGATGCGCCTCGGTCGCGTTGGCCAGAAGGGCTGAGGGCACCGGACCTGCCGAGGGATGTTGTTTGTGGTCATAGTAGGAATGCACCTACCTCGACAACACCTGCCTAATGCAGCAACGGCCGTTCGTGATGTCGGTATTTGCAATCGGAGTGTGGCTTGGTTGGCGTGCTGCCAGCCAAGCCACGCCGACGTGGGAATGTCATACCTGCGACCTGACTTGCACAGACTTAATGTGCCAACGCTGACTACGAGTGCGGGATGTCCAGTGCGGTGAGGATGCGGGCTGCGTCGGCGGTGAGTGGGTCGGCGGCGGTGTGGGGTTGGCCGGCGATGGTCAGGCTGATTTCTTGCAGGGGCCGGAGAGTTGTCACGATGCGTCCGATCGAGATCCCGGTCTCGGCTTGCAGGTAGCGGGCTACGGCGAGGGCGGTGAACACCACGGTGAGGTGGGCTTCGATCGCGTCTCGCGTGTGGTGGAACATCGGCCGCGCCCGTAGATCAGTTTTCGACATGCGGAACGACCGCTCGACGTGCCAGAGGTCGTGATACTTGACGATGGCCTCGCCCGGTGTCATCAGGGTGGCGGAGAGGTTGGCGGATGTAGCCCTTCAACCCGACCAGCGACCGGGCCCGATCCTGAGATGCGCTGTCGAGGGTGCGGCCGCCCGCGGTGGTCACGGACGAACCTCGTCGATTTCGGTGCCTTCGCCCCGTCGACGACCTCGCGGGCCCGGGCTTCTTGGGCGTTCAGGGTTTGGTTGTCGCGGACGGCGCGGCGCTTCGAGTACTGCCACACCGCCCGCCACGACTTCGGATGTCCGGCTGCGTCCCAGACGGGTTCGGTGCGGTGACGGACATTGTTGACGGTGCTCTTCGCATGCCTCGGGGTGAGGAGTGTCGATGATCTGACCGTCGGTGAAAACGTCACCGTTCCAATGGAAATGGTTCGCCAGATCAGCGGGCGCCTTGGTAACACGGGAGCCGACGATGAACTTCAGGCCGGCGTCGTCGAGGTCCTTGAGGTTGCCGGCCGACAGCATGCCGGCGTCCGCGGCGACGACCATCTCGACACCGGCGATGTCGTGCCGGGTCTGGAACTGCCGGATCATGGGCACGATCGTGTGGGTTTCGGCCTTGTTGCCCTCGAAACAGCCGATCTCGAGGGGGAATCCGGTCCGGTCGACGAGCAGTCCGACCACGATCTGTGGATCGACGCGACGTTCCTTCGAGTAGCCGACCTTGCGGAGGTCGTCTTCCTTCTCCGCCTCAAAATACAGGGTCGTCACGTCATAGAGAATCAGTGACAGGCCTCCGGTCGTCGCGGCATGCTCGAAGCATTTCGTGGCGACACGATCCCGGTAATCGCTCGTAGCGCAACGCTTGAGTGCGTTGGCGTAGGTGTTGCGGCGGGCTGGGGTCAGGCCGATCTCGCCGACGACTCGGGCGGTGTCGCTCATCGAGGTCGGCTCCACGAGTCGACCGAGGACCAACTGGAAGAACGCGTCGTCGTCAATCGCATCGAACCCCAACCTGCGCCATCCGGTCTCGATCACCTCGATCAGCCAGCGGGATCGTTTCGCCGCGACCACCGACCCGCGCTCACCACCGCCGAGGCCGAGGTCGAGTTCCTGCTGGCCGGCCTGCAACTTCTCCCGAGCCGTCTGCAGCAGGGCCGTCAACTCGCCGTCCGTGTGTGCGGAGCCGAGGTGCTCGACGACTTTGTCGCGGCGGCCCTGCTTGACCGCGATCTGCACCGCCGTCGCCCCGGATGCAGTCCGAACTTTGCGAATGTACGCCGCCACCTGCCAGATCCTACCGACCCGTTAGTCCCAAGTTACGGCCGGCTTTCGGCCGAATCCCTGCGGTCTGCCAGGGAGAACTGT
>NZ_JARJBD010000105.1:0-32831 GCF_029269925.1 Rhodococcus sp. T2V | reverse complement strand
GCTCAACGGTGAGACCATCCGTCTCGACGGCGCCATCCGCATGGCACCGCGCTGAAACCGACCTCCGACGGGAAACGAATGAAACGCGAGCTATTTGAACAAGATCACGAAGACTTTCGCGCGAGCGTCCGCGCCTTCATCACGAAGCACATCACTCCAAATCTCGAGCGATGGGACGCCGACGGACTGATTGACCGTGACGCGTGGAAGGCGGCGGGCGAAGCAGGCCTGCTCGGCATCGCTGTTCCCGGCGAGTTCGGTGGTGGCGACAACCCCGACTTCCGCTTCCGGATCGTGCAGATGGAAGAGTTTGCCCGCGTCGGCGCCAATTCCTTCAATGCAGGTACAAGTGTCCAGGACGATTTGGTGATCCCATACCTAGTGGATCTGGGAACACAGGCGCAGAAGCAGCGGTGGCTTCCGGCACTGTGTGAGGGAACGGCTGTCGGTGCTCTAGCTCTGACCGAACCCGGAGCCGGTAGTGATCTCCAGGGAATCCGGACCACCGCCATACGGGACGGTGACGATTGGGTTCTGCAGGGATCGAAGATTTTCATTACGAATGGCATCGCGGCCGATGTCGTCATCGTCCTGGCGAAGACGGAGCCAGCTGCCGGTGCCCGAGGAATGAGTCTGTTCGTCGTCCCCTCCGACTCCCCCGGATTTCGCCGTGGCCGCAAGCTCGAGAAGCTCGGATTGCGCAGCAATGACACGGCTGAGTTGTTCTTCGACGATCTCCGGCTTTCATCCGAGAGCGTCCTCGGTGAAGTGGGGAGGGGATTCGTCCACGTAATGGAGCGCCTTCCTCGCGAGCGGATGTCGATCGCGGCGACTGCGGTCGCTGCGGCGATGGCAGCGTTCGATTGGACACGCGGGTTCTGCTTCGACCGGCACGCCTTCGGTCAGGCCATCGGTGACTTCCAGGCTACTCGTTTCACCCTCGCCGAGATCGCAACTGACCTCGATGCGGGCATCTCGTTCCTCGATCGCGCGACATTGCTGTTGAATCAAGGGGAACTATCCGCGGTCGACGCCGCCAAAGCGAAGTACTGGCTCTCGGATCTGCACAACAAGATCGTGGACCGCTGCCTCCAGCTTCACGGCGGATACGGATACATGCTCGAGTACCCGATCGCGCGAGCCTACGCCGATGCGCGCATCCTCCCGATCTTCGGCGGCACGAACGAAATCATGAAGGAGATCATCGGCCGCGACATTGCGGCACGCGCCACATCGAGCTGACTAGACCTCATACCGCCCCTACGCACGTTCTCTGACCAATCACCGCTGTTGTCTCCTACGCGATCCGGTGGGTGTCCCGAAAGTAGACGCGAGCCGACAAGGCTGCGAGTTCCACTGATTCCAATGGCCTGGCGATCAGGACGAAGAGTCCCCCGGTCGACCTACTCAGAGGACGGGGGCTGTCATTGTGTATCCCAGGGTATCTGGCGCCAGGACGCGGGTCGTTCCTGAACATACTCAGCCGCTCCCGGTTCAACTCCTTCTGACCGGTGGAGTATCCGCACATCAAACCCAAGTCCCGGGCTGCGACGGCCACACAGAAAGGAGCACGACACCGCATGAAGTGTCATCGTTCAGGCGGAGTTGCGTTGTCCGTACGAGACAACATCGCACACGTGGTTCTAAATCGGCCCGACAAGCTGAACGCCTTAGACCCCGCGATGATGGAGGCGCTCGTCCAGACCGGCACCGAATTGCGCGATCGAAAGGACGTGGCAGTCGTCGTGGTGTCCGGAGCCGGGCGAGCTTTCTGCTCGGGCCTGGATCTGTCCCAGTTCGACCAGATGCGTGAAAGGCGTGCGGCCGACGTCGTAGTCCTGGGTGATCGCCTTGGCGCCGCGCGCGCTCTGGGACAGAAAGCTGTTCACGTGTGGTCCCTGATCTCCGTGCCAGTGGTCGCAGCGGTTCACGGCGTGGCCATCGGCGGCGGACTCCAGCTCGCGCTCGGCGCAGACATCCGGATCGCCACACCGGACAGCCAATGGTCGGTGATGGAGATCCGCTGGGGCATCATTCCCGACATGACCGGGACACAGTTGCTCCCAGAGATTGTCGGTCGTGACCGGGCGAAAGAACTCACCTTTACTGGTCGACGGATCGACGGATCGACGGCGGCCGAGATCGGCATGGTCACCACACTGGCCGACGATCCGCTCTCGGCAGCCTTCGGCCTCGCCGAAGAGATCGCCACACATCCGCGAAATGCGCTATGTGAGGCGAAACGCCTCCTCGACCTGTCCGGTAGGGTCCCGCTGACTGATGGGTTCGATGCCGAGCAGGACGCGATCGCCGCGCTCATGGGGTCCGAGGAACAGGTTGCTGCGGTTAACGGAAGACTCGGCCCGACTGCCAAACTGCGGTGATCATTGGTAATCGCGCTCCATCTGCGTATATTCTGTTCTGCGCATACACATTTCGCCCCGTCCTCGAGGGAGGATTAGTCGGACTGATCCGCCCTCGAGGGAGGATTAGTCGGACTGATCCGCGCATTCGGGCACGCGGTCAATAGCGCCGGATGGTGTCGAATGGGCATCCCCGTCGATGGATTATGTACCACATAGCAGGTAGTCTGCGTCACGCTCGCGGTCGTGTCGATTTGCAATTGCCAATCCGAAATGTACCTGCGACATCCACGTGAGCGGATGTTTTCGCTAGCGCGTTCGGAAAACCCGGCCTCGAACAATCAGTTCCATGCGCGCTTGTCGCTACGAGCCCGATCGATTTGGCTTCGCACTATTGACAGCCCTAACAATGTGCGCGAAAATTTCCGCAGCGTGACTTACCTCATTGTACTCACAATTCCGATAACCAGGTAACGGACGCATCCGTATCGCAATCCAAGGAGAGAAATGTCGAATCTTGTGGCTGCCCTGCAGGAACAGCTCAGTAAAGGCTGGGACGCTGGAGACAAAGAGCGGTACGTCGGAACGTTCGCACGCGACTGCGAGATCGTCGCGCTGGGAATGACGATGAGCGGACCGGAGCAATTGAGCGAAATGTTCACGGCCTTCCACGCCGCATTCACCGAGAATAGGCATGTTATCGTCAGTTCAGTTGAGTCAGGGAATTGCGTAGCGGCCGAGGTGGAATGGACTGCCAGGCATACGGGAACATTCTTCAGCCCGAACGGAGAAATACCGGCCACAAATAAGGTCGTTGTTTGGCGCATCTGTGAATTCGACTGGTTCGAAGATGGAAAGATCGTAAAGCTGCATTCCTACGGAGATCAGAACGAGCTGATCAGCCAGTTGCACAACGGCTGAATTGATGGAGAATCTCAGCGGAAGATCGCGTACCTAACCTCGATCTTTCCAGGCTCGTGTGCTGGACTGAGCGATTTGGGGACGGCGGTTGGCTGGCGGGCCGGTGTTGGCGTTTCCAATTGGTAGCCACTGTCCGGTAGGGTTGAGTCCCCGCACACCTCTTCCGGAAGTATTGTCGTTTCTGATTGGCCGAAATTCGCAGAGTAGGGGCTCCTGGGCGGACCCCTGGGGTAGGCGCTTCGTACCAGATCGCGATGCAACGGGATCACTTCCGCCGCAAGATGATGCCCGGTTCTCCTTGCGTTGATTCACCCAATCGATGCCACCCGACGCGGGATCGCGCAGTGCACGAGGGCGGTCCCCCGATGAGTCGTTCCCACCCAGGGAAGGCACTGTCGGTCAGGCTGACGTAGGAGGCGGGCCACGCCCGCTACTTACGCCGCTGGTACCGAGCCTCGATCGAGGGTCGGCCAGCCAACGACGATGCGGTTCTACGCTGGCCCACCCTGCTGGTCCTCGATGAACTGGGTGGTCTCATTACCGGCGAAACCGCGATTCCTGGTTGTTAGGCAACGGTATAGGGACCGTGCTCAGCATGGCGGCGAATTGCGGTTGCGCAGCGCGATATCCTCAGCGACGCGACCGTCGCCGACGACGTGCTCAGCCGAATACGCACCGGTCCGTGATGTTCCGGGACAGGGACTCCTGTCACTCCGTGATCGTCACGCCCGCTCGACGACATCCGCGAGGCCACCACACCCGTCAACCGCCACACCAGTCACCGCTTACAGGAAGGAGCGTACACCGAGGAAATGAGCACTTCCGCCGAGAATCGGCCTACTGATCACTGCTTCCCTGTGATCGACCCCGTCTCACCGAAATCCTCTCGATCAGCACGTCATTCGTACATCGCAATGAAGCGGCCGATGACGCCGCCTTTCCTGAGTTTGCTGATCGCGTCGGGAATGCCGTCGTGTGTGATGTGGTTGATGGGCGGGTTGAGCTCGCCGGACTTCATCAACTCATAGATTCCGGCCAGGTCCTCCTTAGTGCCGGACCACGAGCCCTTTATGGACAACTGCTTACTGATCAGTGGGAAGGTGTTGATTGTTGACTCGAGGCGACCCAGGCCAACCTGCACAAGGGTGCCGAACTCCGCGAGGGTCTCGACCGCAGCTGCGGTAGTAGTGCCGAAGCCGGCGTAGTCGACGATCAGATTGAGGTTCTTGTTTCGGAAGGCGTCGATCGAGTCGGCGACGCCGGCCAACCCGATCTCGTCGGCCAGCTTCTGGGTCTCGGGGCTAATATCGACGCCATAGACTTCGGCGCCGGCGAGGACCGCGCAACGGGCACCGATGTAGCCCAGGCCGCCGAGACCGATGACGCCGACCTTGGTGCCTTTAGTTGCCCCGCCAACCGCCATCATCGCGTGGTACGCGGTCAGACCGGCATCAGTGGCCATCGCGCCAAGGTCGAAGGGGACCTCATCTGGGAGCTTAACAAGGTTGAAGTCGGTCGCCCGGATCTTGGCGGCGAAACCGCCGTCCCACCTGCCAGCGCCGAGTGCGTCGCCATCGGGCATCAGCGGCGACAGGCCGACGCGGTCGCCGATCTTCCAATGCCCCATCCCCGCGCCGACCTCGCTGATGACGCCCGCGGATTCATGACCCATGGTGCGCGGGAGCTCGGGGTAAAGGGCCATCATGCCGTCGTCGTCGATCGTGGCGACATCGGAGTGGCAAACTCCGGCCGCCTTCACGTCCACAACGACCTCACCTGGACCGGCGTGTGGCTCGTCGACCTCGTTGAGCGCAGGCGGGTTGCCCGTGCCGGTGAACTGCCAAGCTTTCATGCTCGTACCTTCCGTACGAGAGCACATGCGGACCAAGCCTTCCGCGGCAAATCCGTGCTCTGGCTTCTATAGCGCGCGACAGGAGCTGAAATTGTCAAACTCATGAAGCTGCATATACTGATTTGGACTGTAGGAATGCGTCGAGCCCCTCGATCCCATTTTCCCGCCCCCAGCCTGACTGCTTGTAGCCTCCAAAGGGCATACCCATGTCCTGGACATGGGAGCCGTTGATGACGACTGTTCCTGCCTGCAGTTGACGTGCAGCCGAATGTCCAACTTGGATGTCGCGAGTCCAGATGCTGGACGAAAGTCCGTACTCCGTGTCGTTTGCCTGCGTGATCGCCTCGTCGAGTTCATCGAATTTTGCAATCGTCACAACGGGGCCGAAAATTTCTTCGCGGACTACCGACATGTCGGGCCGAGTGTTCACCAGCACTGTCGGCTCAACGTAGAATCCTTGATCACCTATTTGCTTCCCGCCGGTGACGATCTCGGCGCCGTCGTTGCGCCCCGCCTCGATGAAGCCCAACACTCGAGTCAATTGATTCTGTGAAATGAGCGGGCCGATGACGGTGTCGTCCTCGAGCCCATTTCCGATGCGCATTGACTGCGCAGCGCTGGCTACCTTCTCGACGATCTCGTCGTACACCTTGCTCTGTGCGTAGATGCGGGATCCTGCGACACAGGCCTGACCGCTGTTACCGAAGATCCCGATGGCCGCTGTTGCAGCGGCCGACTCGACGTCGGCATCGTCGCAAATCAAGACCGGGGACTTACCCCCCAGCTCCAGTGTCACCCGTTTAAGGTTGCCGGCAGCCGCCTTGACGATCGACTTCCCGACTGCCCCCGAGCCGGTGAAGGACACTTTCCGAACCAGTTCGTGCTCGACCAATGCCGCGCCGGTGGTGTGTCCATACCCGGTGACAACGTGGAAGACGCCTTCTGGCAGTCCAGCCTCGGCAAGGAGTCGAGACAGGCTGAGTGCTGTTAGGGGCGTCTCCTCTGCTGGCTTGTGCAGGACGGTGCACCCCGCGGCAAGGGCAGGCGCAACTTTCATCGCAGTGATGAGAAACGGGACATTCCATGGGGTAATGAGTCCGACAACGCCAAGAGGCTCGCGGCGAGTATAGGCGTGGAAGACACCTCCGTTTGCATGCACGTCTTTCGCCTGCCCAGCAATGCGCTCGACCGATCCGGCAAAGTATCGAAAGACTTTGGCTGCCTCGAGCACGAGGAGTCGGCTCAGCCAAAGCGGCATCCCGCAGTTCGTGGACTCTTCGTGTGCCAACGATTCGAGGTTCTCCTCGATGCTGTCGCCTGTGCGCCAGAGAATTTGGGCACGCAGTGCTGGCGACATCGCCGCCCACTCACCGCTGAGTGCGACGTGAGCTTCCTGCGCGGCTTTGTCAACCGCTTCCCGCCCGCCATCGCTGCTCCGAGCGATTATGGCCCCGGTCGCAGGATTTAGTACGTCGATGCTGTCGGAGGTTTGTGGTTTCATTGCAGCTTTCCTTCTCTAGACTGCGGATCCTATGTCTTCGGTCGTTGAATTTTGGCTCGGACAGCCGCGTTATTACCTGTTCGTCACGGTTGCGGTCGTTACCATTTGGTGAATAACGGGCAGAAGTCCCAACTGAGTGAATCGACGTCAAGGGAGCCGGGGTTGACCCCTAGGCTCAGATGCCGGTGTCGAATCCGTCTCAGGTAGCGCTCACGTTGTCGGCGGCATCAGCGCGACCCTCATGTAGAAGTGCGAGCCACTGATTGGGTGCCGCCTCCAGCACGCGCCGGTCGAAGAGGTCGTCCACCTCTGCGGGTCCCAGGCGCAGTTCCTCGAGGGCGATCTCCCGGGTGTGCTCACCCAGCAGCGGCGCACGATTGAACGGCGGGTCCGCTACGCCACTGCCCGCGATCTGTGTGTTCTCCATCAGATAGGGCTCCTGCCCGAATGGGTAGCGCTCCCGACGTAGGACACCACGCTCGGTGTAGTAACTCCATTCGGGAACGTCCGCCGCACGCAGCATCTTTCCTGCAGGGATCCCGGACTCCTGCAGGATCGTCATCGCCTCGGCCGCCGAACGCCGCGAAGTCCACTCGCGGATTGCCGCGTCGACGGCGATGCGGTTGCGGTCACGACCGTCCCTTGTGGCCAATTCGGGAAGCACCAACAGATCGGCACGGTCGATGGTTTGACACAGCGCGCACCACTCGGCGTCATTTCGCACGGTAATGGCGACCCAATCGTCGTCACCTGCGGTCTCGAAGACGCCCCAGGGTGCATCGTGCTCGGGCACCTCGCCAAACGACTGCCCTCGCCGCTCGAGTGCAGTAGCGGCGATCTGTGCAGCCATATGGCTCAACATCACCTCGAACTGCGCGACACTCGCTGATCCGCCGGTTCCGGTTCGTTCTCGGCGGATCAGCAGAGCGAGTGCGCCGAGGACGCCGATCCTGGCGGCCACGTGGTCGGGGTAGGTGGTAATTGCATCGCTGAACGTACCGGGCTCGTCAGGATAGATCCACCGGTCGGTCAAACCGGCAGCCGCCCGCACGAGCGGCCCGTATCCCAGTCTCTCGGCCCAGGGACCGGTGGGGCCGAAGGCCGAGCTCTCCACCAACACCAGACCCGGGTTGAGACCTCTAAGTGTGGCCTCCTCCAAGCCGAGCGAGTCGAGCACACCAGGCTTGAAATTTGCCAGGACAACATCGGCGTCGGCCACCAGTTGCTTAACCAAGCTCACCCCCTCAGGCTGGCGTAGATCAACGCCGAAGGACCGCTTGTTGCGGTGCCCTGCAGCGAAGCCTTGCACCATCGGGCCACTAAAGGCGACCCGGAGCCCGTCTGGGAAGGAAGAGTTTTCGATCTTGATGACCTCTGCGCCGAGATCGCCGAACAGGCGGGCGCTATCACCACCGACAACAATTACGCCGAGGTCAAGGACTTTGATCCCCTCTAGCGGGAGATCCCCACGCGTTCGCGCTCGGCGACCGAGAATCGGGGCCGACTGCGGCGCGGGTGTCGTGGACGGCGTCGCCACAGACAAACTCGCCCGGTGGCCATCGATCTCGAGGAGTCCGTTCGGCGCCGGGGCCACGACATCAGGCGCCAACTCCACCTCACGGAGAAACCCTCTCGCGGCCAGATGGTCCGATTCGAGGACTTCGTCGAGGCTGAGCACAGCAGCTGTGGGCACACCATGCCGCTGACCCTGGCGTTCGAGTTCAGCGCGCGTCTTGTCCACCATGAAGCGGTTTATCGCAGGAATCAGCTTCGGGTTCGCTCGCCGTTCGAGGGTGGTGTCGTATTTGGGATCGGCGAACTCTGCCGGCGACCCCATCCATTTCCACAATCCACGCCACTGGCGTTTGGCAAGCACGCAGATGCGGACGTAGCCGTCTGCGCAAGGAATGATCGGGTAGCGGTGTCGTTCCTCCGGCCGTTCCCGGGGCAATTGTGTCAATGGGATACCGGCAGATGCGCTGCTGGCGATCCCGAAAGGCGGATCGAGAGATTGCATCGCACCATCGAGGATCGAGAAGTCGATATGCTCGCCCTGAACAGAGCGCAGGCTGTGAAGATATACGGCGATCACCGACATTGCGGCTTGGGCCGCCGCGACGTTGTAGGGCAATTCGCCCGGTGGGATCAACGGGTCTCTGCCGGGTATTCCCGACCGCGACAGCTCACTGGTCAGCGCATGTAGTACGGGGGTGGTTGCCTGCCATTCACGGTAACTAGTGGTTGCCCCGAAGTCGCTGATTGAGAGAACAACCAGCTGTGGGAGACGAGCGCGAAGAGCGGCAACGTTGAGCACCGCAGCGGCCTCCGACCCAGGGCGGGTGGACTCAATCAAGATGTCCGCGTTAGCGAGCAGAGCGTCCCACTCCGCCACGCCCTCGTCGCTGCCGCGATCGACCTCGACCTCTGCGATTCCATGCCGGTTGATCAACTCGGCGAGGTGGTCCAGTCGGCTACCCGCCCTGCCGTCGCGGTCATCATTAATCCCGCGAACATCTGCCCGGGTACATACTGCGCCCAGGTCCGCGAGTAGGCGCCCCACCTCGAGCATGGGGCCTGTCGATAGGTCGAGTACATTGACCCCGGACAGCGGCGGGTCATAGTCACAGTGGTAGTTGGTCATCGTGTACTGCCAGTTCCTTTGGGCGACGTCGGCCGTCGACTATTCGCGGTTCTCATAAGATCCGGTCTTGCCGATGTCCTACGTCTGGATCGCTATGCTTTGCGAAGACTGCTGCAGGGAAAGAATTCGATTGCGGTGCTACGCGTCTCAGCGATCGTGCACGCCGAGGAGTCAAAGCCAACCAATGGGGCCACCTTCTCTTCTGATCGAATTTTGGTTCCCGAAACTAGGGCATACCGTGCACGGGAGCGGCAATGACTTTCGCTTGCTTGTCGACCATCCTATGTGCATGTAACAAGGACCGGCCGAGTCTGGCGGCGCCGGGGCACCGAGTCGCATTGCGGCGCAGCATGTTAGGCACGCACTATGAGAGGCCTGCCATCATTAGGCGATAGCCCTCGCCTGGAGTGGGTTCGTCGAGACCTATCATCCGGGCCATGTGCGCCGTCGGGACATTGTTCGTCAGCACATCCGTGCCGCCGGGCATGCGGCCCTCAGCGACGAGTCGATCACTGAAACGAATCATCACCACGTTCACGCGGAATTGCGCCAGGACATCGTAGTATTCCAGATCGCTCACGGCACGCTTGCGAAACCCCTCATACATTGAGATGGTCTCCTCATGCGAGGGCAAGCCCGGCAGGCGTGCGATCCCCTGATCCTCTGAGTGCAGGCGTACGGACCTCAACCACCATGCGAGATCGACCTCCCCTGGTCCGAGGGCTGCCATCTCGAAGTCATGGATGGCGGCCACGGAGAGGTCAGATCCAAACAGGATGTTAGCTGGGGTTGGATCCCCCCAAAGCACTGAGACCTCGGCGTTGTGTGGCATCTTCGCGAGAAGCCACTCCAATGCCGCATCGGCCACGGGAAGCTTGCGGTCACCTTTCGCCCAGTGATACCAGTCCCGAACCCATGCCAGGTACTGCGTAAGCCCGGGTTCGGGGTGCCGCCTAACATCGTTGAGAAATCCGAAGTCCTTCCTCCAGTCGATATCGTGAAGTGCCGCGAGGTGCCGGATCGCATTAGTCCAGACAGTCCGCCGGTCTTCCACTGCGAGGTCCGACAACCATCCTGTGATGTTGTAATTCGGACGCTGGGAAATCGACCGTCCGTTCACCCGTCGCATCACGAGGAACGGGGAACCAAGTATCGAATCGTCGAGTTCCAGACCAACTAGCGCTGGGCTCGGGATGTCCGGGTAGCGCTGCAGAGCTTCCATGAACCGGTACGGCAATTCGATGCTGGTGTCCAAGAACAAGTCACTGTCAGGATTCTGGCGCCGGATTACCAGATCGACGCTTCGCTTCCGCCCCTGCTCTACATAGTGCATGGTTGTCAGCATGGTCTCGGCCGAGTTGCCCGTACCCTTCGGCACAGTCAAGGATTCTAGGTGCACATCAGTTGCGCCTTCAGTGCACTCAGCCAGCCACAATTCGAGGCTCTTCTGCAAGACCATGCGGTCGTCGCTGCCCATTTTTTCTCCTGTTACCTGTTGCAGCGCGCTATGCTGCCGAAATCATCGAAAATGGGGACATTGAGCAGGCTGGCGCGCGCACCGCGATCCACGAATCCCTGTCCAATTTCTCCGTTACATTCGAACTCGCCGAAATATTGGGTATAGATGTACTGATTGGACGCCTCCACATTCGATCCGAGAGCCCATTCAGACGTGCCAACTGCCGACCAGTTCATTCCGCGCGTGCACTTCGCGTTGACGTTCAGTTCCTTGCCGTTCTGTAGGACTAATCGTAGCTCGAACGCCCGCGGTTCCGCGTGGGTGTCAACAATCTTTGACCACTTGTCGAGACGTGCCTCTAGAATCTGGTCGCCCTCGTAGACCGCCGCTCGCTCGAATTCTCCACCTGGATTCTGCTCTCCGGCGAAGCACGCGAACTTCAGCCCGGAAGGAAAGGTCGCATTCACCCAGAAGCCATGGATGGTCTTTTGACTGTTTCGTTCCCCGCGACTGTGATCTCGATGCCCGATGGCGGAGAACTCCACCGACTTTCCAGCAACCTCAATGGTGCCCGTTGCCGTCAGCGCTTGTTCGTGATGAAACTTCCAGGTCTTGCGAAGCAAACTTTCAGAGTCGCCTTCCCGCGGCCCTGGAACCCACACAGGTGAGGCCGCGCGGACGTTGAGCTTGATCTTCACTGGAAAATTCTGGCCATCGCGAAGTAGACCGGTTTCCTTCTCCTCCTCGGAAATCAACCGCATCCCGCCGTGGAATCCAATTTCCCACTCTCGGTACGGATCTTTGGTCTCGGAATAGCAGAAATCGGTGCCGAATCGTTCACCGACAGCCGGCCCGACAACCTTCGCCGCATAGACCGATCCGTCCGGACATGTGACTGCAATTACGTTGTGGGACAGCTGGCGGTCGCCGGATAGGGTTGCAAGATGGTAAATAATTCCGTACTCACCGTCGGTGAAATTCCATTGCTGGGCCTCCGCCCACAACGGCGATGTGACGATGCCCTTGTACGGGTAGGAATCGACGGGATCGAGCGTTTGTGAACTCATACTGAAAGCCTTTCCGGTTGCTAAGCGTGTGCGGCGAGGAGGCGTTAGGTTCGCGCGGGCACCTCGATGTCCTCAGACACCGGGGATGCGGCGAGACCTTCCCGGAAGGTCAGGACAGCGATGATGGAGATCACTATGCACCCGCCGGCGAACAGGCCGGCCCACACCCAACCACCGCTGCTGGTTCCTGCCAAAGCTGTTGCGATAGAGGGCACGAAGGACGGCAGGATCAGACCAAACTGCATGCTCACCGCCATACCCGAGAATCGCACTCGCGTCTCGAACTGCTCCGAGACCAATGCAGTCCACGAACCAAGGCACGCGCCTCCCGCGACGCCGTACATGGTGATGCCGACCAGCATTACCAGTGGAACGTTGCCGGTCCTGAGCGCCGCGAGGAAGGGGAAGATGAGGACAAGAAAGCCCACCGCGCCGATGAGGAAGACTGGTTTGCGCCCAATCTTGTCTGCCAGCATCCCCCACTGGGTCATCAGGACGACAGAGAGGGCGAAACCGAGGACCGACATCAGAAGCAAGGTTCCCGAGGAGATCCCGCCGACCTTCTTGCCGTACGAGAGGGCGAAGGTGGAGAAGATCAAGAATGGTGCCTGATGCAGCGAAGCTAGGACAACCTTTACCACGCTCGAGACGTTCTGCTTGAACAGAACGAGCAGGGGGAACCGCGCGACGTCGCCGCTGGTCTTCGCATCTACGAATTCCGGTGACTCGTCGACGCCCCATCGCAGAATAATCCCGACAAGAACGACCACAATGCTCAGCCAGAACGGGATCCGCCACCCCCAGCTCATCAACTGATCTTCGGGCAACCGTACGAGAAGGATCCACACCAGGCTCGCAAGTACTACGCCAACCTGGGTCCCGGAGTACGTAAAACTACTGAAGAGAGCCCGCCGCTTCGAGGGCGCGTGCTCGAGCGTGAGCGACGTTGCGCCGGCAACTTCACCTGCTACCGCGAAACCCTGGATAAGGCGAAGGAGGATGAGCAGGACAGGCGCCGCAACTCCAATGGTGCCGTAGTTGGGTAGACAGCCGATCAGGAAGGTTGCCACACCTGTCAGCAAAATCGAGGCTACCAGGACCGGTTTGCGCCCGACCCGGTCGCCGAGGTGTCCCATAACAAGGGCACCGAACGGTCGAATCAGGTATGCGGTCCCAATCGATGCCAGAGAGACCACGGTCGCTACCGCGGGATCGCCGGTCTGGAAGAAGAGGGCGGGAAATACCAAGGCAGCCGCGGTGCCATAGATGACGAAGTCGTAATATTCCAGGACGCTTCCCACCCAGCCCGCCGCGGTTGCTCTGCGCGCGCTCTTCGATGCCCGAGTGCCCGCCTGCTGGTTTCCAACAGTGCTCGTGTGTGTCATCGAGTCCACGACTTCTCTCCTGGTGCCTCGGTGCACGTGATGCACGATTTCATAGCGACTGCCTTTCGTTGAGTTGTTCAAAACCTGTAAAGATGTGGCCTGACGGACACGTTTCGTTTTGGTGGACGCCTCGGCTCCGGGCTCAGGAAGAGCGCATGGGATTGCCGTACTTTCAGAGACAGCGAGCGGCGTCGGGGTGGGTGCAGACAACGCGGAGCAGGCACGTTCGCTTACCTCGGGGTGCTGGACTGACATGACGGGCAAGCTGTGAGCGAGGAGGGGGTCGAGTCCGTCACCCCGCCATGCCCGTGCAACTTTCACCGATGTGATCGGTTGCTAGGGTCGGGCTTCGTCTCGAGGACTGTGCGAGGAGAAGGCATGTGAGTCCTCGTTCCGAATTGCCTCGGATTGTTGTCACAGCGCGGCCTTATTGACGCGGGGCCATGTACACCGACTTGTAACGCAGGTACGGCGCAATTCCTTCTGGCCCCAACTCACGGCCCAGACCGCTCGACTTCATTCCGCCGAAGGGCGAGTGCAAGTCCAGCCCGTAGTGATTCACCCCGATTGTTCCGGTGTCGACTCGCGCGGCCAGTCGAAGGCCACGTTCTGGATCGCTGGTCCACACGGTTCCGCCAAGTCCATACTCGGAATCGTTTGCGAGAGTGATTGCTTCGTCCTCGTTCGAGTACGGTGTCACGCAGAGCACCGGTCCGAATATCTCCTCCTGAGCGATCCGCGCGGAGTTGTCGACATCAGCGAAGACAGTCGGCTCTACGAACCAACCAGTCGCCTGGTCCTTCGGGACAACTCCCCCGGTTGTGAGTCGCGCCCCGCTCTGGCGTCCGAGAGCGACATAGTCAAGTACCCGATCGCGCTGAAGCGCGCTGACCAGAGGCCCCACCTGGGTCGAACTTTCCAGGGGATCCCCCACGCGAAGCCCGTGGACTACGTCCGTCACGGCGTCCACTACCTCGGAATACCTCGAACGAGGTGCCAGAATGCGTGTGCATGCGTGGCAGGTTTGTCCATTGTTGGCAAGGGAGACGTCGGGGAGCTTCGCGACGAAGTCCTCCAGGTCCATGTCTTCGAGCAGGATGGCTGCCGACTTCCCGCCCAACTCGAGCGTTACTGGGCGGAGAAGTTCGCCGCAGACTTTGCCAATATGCCTGCCCACTCCAGTAGATCCAGTAAATGCGACCTTGTCCACGCCGGGGTGGCTGACAAGATGCGCCCCGGCCGGACCGTCGGCGGGCACGATGTTGATCACCCCATGCGGCAGGCCGACCTCCAGTGCTGCGTCGGCGAAAACGAATGCGTCCAAAGCAGTTAGCGGAGCGGGCTTCAGTACAACTGTGCACCCAGCCGCCAGCGCAGGTCCGATCTTCATCGCTGCCAGGGCCTGCGGGTAGTTCCACGGGGTAATTGCTGCGACGACCCCGATCGGCTCCCTTCGAACCAAGGTGTTCCCACCGCTGAAGGCGGGGCGCACGTCCTCCATTGCCATTTCGCGGATCAGGCCGGCGTAGTAGCCGATGGCGAGAGCTGGAGCCACGCCGTTAGAGCCTAGTGACTTGGAGATCGGCATTCCGTTCTCGCGGCTCACAAGGGCTGCCGTCTCCGTGCCCCGCGCTCGTACGGCATCAGCGAACCTGCTCAGCAGCTCGGAGCGCTCAGCGATATCCATTGCACCCCAAGGCACAAGCGCGCGACGCGCCGCTGCGACCGCGGAATCAATATCAGCCACTGAGGCTAGAGCGGCACGACCCAGCAACTTCTCGGTCGACGCTTCAACGACGTCCACACACGCGTCGTCGGGCACGCTTACCCAGTCACCGTCAATGAACAATGCTGGCCTATCCATGGGAGCCTCCTCCTACTTGTTGTGTGCGATCACGGTCTCGGGACAATCCGTCTCACCCGACCTGTACGCTTGGGAACCCAATGCGTGTACCGACGTGTGCCGTCTCCGGGGTAGGGCGTTTCCTAGTGACCGCTCGAGGACCGGTCTGCTATCTCGCGGATATTCTTTGATCGGCGAACCGCAGTCGGTCAGCGCACCGTAGTGAGATTCACTGACCGCACTATCAACCAAGTCATCACTATTGTCGGGCGGTCCCGCTGTGATCGACTCGGCGGACAAACTCGCCTCCTGGGCCGACCGGCATCGCTCGAACTCAAGTTCATTCAGCAGGGCCCGTCGGCGCAGTGGATCGACCCACCTCACCTGGTCCAGGGTGCTAATCTATACAGTAAGTAAAGATTCGGGGTACTCCACCTCGGCCGCCGGCAACTGCAAGACTGGCATCGACCAATTGCCCATATCGGGTGCTGTGTAGATACCCGAGAACATGCGGACGATGTCGTCGACTAGCTTTGCCGAGCTCACCCGGCCGTCGGGATGAAACCAACGATGAATCGAGGTCAATGTCGATAGAATTAGATTCGCTGCAATTGAAATATCCCCGGGCCAGTCGAAGGTCTCGTCACGGCGTGCAGCAGCAAGCAAGTCGGCGAATCGGTTCGTCGTCCTACGCGCCCATAGCCTGAACTCGTCGCGAGCCTCCGGCGACAGATCTGCTTGCTCGCTGAGCGTGACCCTATAGGAGTTGCGGTATCGGACCGCGAAATCCACATGGAGTTGAATTAGCCAGTGCAGGCGCACACTCGCGGGAGCGTCGGCTTCATGGAGGACACGTTCACATTTCTCCATTTCAGTCGAAACCAGTGCCACAATCCGCTCCAGCAGCCACTGCTTGTTCTTGGCGTACTGATAGACTGTTGGCTTCGAGATGTTTGCAGCTTCCGCAATGTCCGCGATCGTGCTGCCCTGGTATCCCTTTTCAAGGAACACCTGTGCAGCCGCAGCGATGACACGTTCCGTCGTAGTCACACGAGCCTGCGCCATCTTCACTCCTTCACCGCCACTCCGACACCCAACCTGATCCGGGGTGCGTCAATCATCACAATTCTTAACCAGCTAGTCAAGGGGCTGATGGAATCGCAGCTTCTTCGCGTGGATACGCATCGCAATTCTCCGTAGGACCTTCAGTGCGACCGCAGGTAAACCCAGGTCAGACACACGCAAGTGCCACAATCCGGGAAAATCGAGTCAAGGCCGCGCTGACCTCGTTCAGTGACCGACGTGCACAGGTTAGGCGGAGAGTTACCGACACGATTCGGTGTCCTACCTCTCGGGTCTGGCGAACTTCCGAAGAGGTGTTGTTACGCTCAGGCATACGCGATCTTGATTCGGGTAGTCACCCGTGGCGTCCAGACCGCCGGCCCAGCCAATGCCGTCAAGCGGCCCGAACATGGCTCGGAACGGCTGCCGGAACCCGCAAATCGTCTCGTCGTTGCGATGGTTGCCACGCTCGATATCTCCTGCCGTGAGCAGGGCGATTCAACGCCCCGTCCACGAACTGTCCACACACCTCGCGGAGCGAGTTTGCGCACGTACATCCGGGTCGTGGCCGCAGATCATCGCCATCAGTGCACTGCGCATGCGCGCACCGTCCTGCGATCGACTGACAGCTTTTGCAGCTGATCTCCGAGGCCGACGCACTGCGGCAGACGGGCGCCTACGTTGCGGCATCCGTTCCTGACCCTGGTGACCAACCAGCCGTGCGAAGTCTCCGTCCTTGCGCCCCAAATGGCCTCAGGATCGATTGCCGCCACGTCGTGGGCAGTCGGATTCAATGACATCCCCCGGCACCGCGATGATGCTCAATCGATCTCTCCACCGCACCCAACCAAGTTGCGCCACAAGCACCACCTCGACTCTGGGATGTACCCGTGGCCAGGCGGCAACCGTGTCCTCGGCGCAGTCGGGCATCAGATCCA
This sequence comes from Rhodococcus sp. T2V, assembly GCF_029269925.1. Taxonomy (NCBI): domain Bacteria; kingdom Bacillati; phylum Actinomycetota; class Actinomycetes; order Mycobacteriales; family Nocardiaceae; genus Rhodococcus; species Rhodococcus sp. T2V. Next base: position 15,799 of record NZ_JARJBD010000105.1, on the reverse strand, counting down.
CGGCAGGCCCGCCTCAGATCGACCGAGACCAGTGCCAGAGGCGTTCGAGCGGAACCGACGATCCGCGATTGCTCGCTAGACATGTTCGCGGATCGATCGGCCTGCCTAGCCTGCACGCCCGCAGCAGGGTGTCCTGACGGGGTGTCGCACCGGCCATGAGTTCACGCCGGGACGCCGCCCACCCGGAACGGCCACCGACCGCCCATTCCAAGGGCCCCCAGTCACCGGTCCTCCGAACCCGGGCCGCGTGACAAATACCGTCTGGACACGATTGCCACAAGTTGCGGCTGGCAGCGCTCAGGCATGAATCACACGATGACGGTTCTCACCTGCGGCGTTCGCACTGTTCAGGAACGCCAACCCTGTCACCGGCGTGCGCCAGCACTATGGCTTGCGTCCACGGAGGTGTCTGAATCGTCCCTGGTTTCATTGAGGGTGAGCCAGATATCCCGGAAGGATCACCCCAGACTCATCATGGCGAACTACAAATACCCTCAGGAACTCCGTGAACGAGCGACCCGACTCGCGGTCGAGGCCCGCCGCGACCCCGACACCCGCACCGGCGCGATCAACCGGATTGCCGAGCAGACCGGGGTCCACAAGGAAGCCCTGCGGACCTGGGTGCGCAAGGCCGAGGACGACGAGCTCCCGACCGAGCCCGTCGATGCCGAAGCGCGCATCCGCCGACTCGAGAAGGAGAACCGCGAACTACGGCAGTCGATGGAGATATTACGCTCCGCCACAGCGTTTTTCGCGAAGGCGGAGTTCGACCGCCGACTGAAGTGATCGTCGCATTCATCGACGAACACAAACACCGCTGGGGAATCGAACCGATCTGCCGCGTTCTGTCCGAGAACACCGAGATCAAGATCGCCCCGGGCACCTACTACGCCTTCATAGGCCGCGAACCCAGCGCCCGAGCACGCCGGGACGCCGTCCTCAAAGAACACATCATGCGCATCCACACCCACCCACGGATGCGGGTCTACGGAATCCGCAAGATCCACGCCCAACTGGTCCGAGAGGGCCACGAGGTGGCCCGCTGCACCATCGAACGACTCTGCCGCGAACTCGGTGTCCGCGGCACCGTGCGCGGGAAATGGCCACGGACGACGAAGCCGGCACCGGAGACCGACAGGCCCCGTGACCTCGTCGAGCGGGACTTCACGGCCACCGCACCGAACCAGCTGTGGGTGGCCGACCTCACGTATGTGCGCACCCACTCCGGATGGGTCTACGTCGCGTTCGTCCTGGACGTGTTCTCCCGCAGGATCGTCGGCTGGCAGACCTCGACGCGGATGTACACCGACCTGGCCCTCGACGCGTTGAAGATGGGACTGTGGTCACGCCGCCGCGCAGGCCAGGACGTCACCGGGCTGGTCCACCACTCCGATCGCGGCGTGCAGTATCGAGCGCTGCGCTACGCCCAGGCCCTGGACGCAGCCGAGGCGGTCGCCTCGGTCGGATCGAAAGGCGATTCGTTCGATAACGCCATGGCCGAGGCGCTGAACTCGCTGTACAAGGCCGAGTTGATCTTCCTTGACGGCCCGTGGGCGGGCTGGGAGGACGTCGAGGCGGCCACGGCGCAGTGGGTGCATTGGTTCAATACCGAGCGGGTCCACGGCATGCTCGAATATCGCACCCCGACCGAGGTCGAGGCCGCCTACTACGCACAATCGCGGGCCGCCTCCGCGGCCTGAGAACTGAACACACGCTCAGCCTCAACAAAACTCGGGACTTGACAGTCGAGACCTTGTTGATTTACATCAACGATACGAAGACCGGTATCCACTCACCGCCGTCGGCGGCATCGAACTGAGTAATCACCTTCATGCGGGTGTGGATGGATTCGAGATTCTCCACACGTAGTTGTCCCCTCATCCAAGGGCCTTCGTCGAGTTCGACGATGCAAACAGGGAGCGGCATGCCCTGGCCGGGCTTCGGGTGGATCACTGCCCAGGAGGCCACAACGCCTGAACCTTTTGACTCCTGCCACTTCAGGGACGTCGAGCCGCATCGTGGACAGGCGGTCACCTCCGGGGCGCTCCAGTGATGGCAGTCGGCGCACCGTTTAAGAAGGAGAACGCCCCGCGCGGTGGCGTCGAAGAACGGGGAGGACGCGTGATCGCGCTCCAGGCGTAGGACTGGCATCTGCATGCACTGCACAGGCGGGACCTCCTCAATTCCGTGGGTGTGGGCTAAGTATCAGAGTGGAGTGGTGGTCCAGGACGCCACCATTACCGCTGACAAGTACAAGGTCGTGCTTGGGGACCTGGCGGTCACCGCCGACGCCGCGCGCCTGGATGATCGCCTCCGACAGCGGCGTCATCCCCCACATGTAATAGCTTGAAAGCTGACCTCCGCCAGTATTAGTGGGTAGGTCGCCGCCCGGGCCCAGGGCACCAGTCTGAGCCAGCATGCCGCCCTCGCCCTTGTTGCAGAAGCCGTAATCTTCCAGAGTCACCAGGGTGGTGTAGGTGTAGCAGTCGTAGAGCTCGCGAATGTCGATCTGGTCGACCGTCACGCCCGCCATAGTCATGGCTTGGCGGCCGGACTGTTTCGCACCAGTGACCAGCCCGAAGTCGCTGCCTGCCTCGGAGAAATATCCAGGGTGACCCTGGCCCCAACCGTGAATGTGTACAGGCGTGCAGTCGAGGGCAGTGGCGCGTTCGGCGCTCGTGACAACTACCGCGATGGCGCCGTTGGACACCAGGCAGCAGTCGAACAACCGCAGCGGCTCGACCACCCAACGAGAGTTCTGGTGATCGGACAGACTCATGGGCTCGCGCATCTGTGCCAGTGGGTTCAGCACGGCCCACTGGCGGGTACTTATCGCGATTGCCCCCAGCTGTTCGCTAGTGGTCCCAAAGCGATCCATGTGGCGCCGAGCAGCCAGGGCATAGCCGACGCTCGGTCCAATCAGGCCACCTGCCACCGACATTCCTGCGAATCCTGGACGCATCCGCCGCTTGGGATCGGAGTAGGCGGCACCGATGCTCGCACCCGACTGGAGCGGTGTATCCGCGAATACACAGGCGACAGCGGTAGCGGTGCCACTAGCGACAGCCATCGTGGCCTGAGCAACCATTACCCCAGCCGATGAGCCGAACGACTGGACCTCCGCGAGCAGGGTCAGGTCGCGCAGACCGAGGTCGCGCTGCAGACCGAGCCCGATGCCGGCTGAGACACCATGATTGATCAATAGACCGTCGAGTTGGTCGAGCCGCAGTCCGGCATCCTGCACCGCTCCGCGCACGGCCGCAACCGCCAGTTCAGACGCGCTCTGATCGAAGAGTTTCCCCATCGCGGTCATACCCAGACCGACGATAGCTGCGAAAGGCCGGCTCATCGCGCACCATGTTGCAGCGAGGGTGTGACCTTTGTGCCAGGTTCCCCATAGTGGCCGCGAGCATTCCTCGACTTCGTTTGGATGGCAAAGCCGACACCGACCTTACGCCGTCTTTCGACTACCCCAACCTCAGCCCGTTCGACGGGCGCGTCCTCGGCAGCCTTCACGGTCGCGAGACCTCGACCGGAGGTGTCCTCGGTGACGAGCGCGACACTGTTCTCCGCGATCATGTGCTCTCCTTTCGAATTTACCTATGCCTGAGGGCTGTTCGATTCCCTCGGCCTCGCCATCCACGCCTCGTCAGGCCCGACAAGCCTTCTATCTGCCTCGCCAATGCGAGCACGCTTCCTGTGCATTCGAACTCGCCCTGATGACCCGCAACTGAAAAGGCGTGCGGCCGATTTGCGATCAGCACAGCGAGCAGCGCGGGGTTCCGCGCCCACGGCGACAGGGTCCTGACACCCGGTCTTGGAGAAAGTTTGTCGCCCCCCAGTAGGTCGCTACATCCTGAACGCCAGAGGGTCCTTTATCGACAAGAGCGGGGGTGGAAGTCATGGACTTGCATGCGGTCCCCAACAGTGACGGCATCGGAAACAAGTTTCGGCTGTCCGCACAGGCCAGGAGCCCGCGGAGCGGAACTGACGGGAGTGCTCGCATGCGGTCACGACGCGTTTCGGTCGCGGCACTGCAGCGGATCTTCGGCAGTATCCTGATGCCGTCGGGACAGTCGCATATTGAGGTTGTCGAACGAAACGCCGATATCGGTTGCCATGCCATCCTCCAACCAGTTTCGATCCGGGAGTGGCCCGTGCTGGCGGCGGAACACACTACTCGAACTAGCGCGCGTATTATCGACCGGCCACCTCACCACGCGCCCGAAGTGCTCCTCGAAGATACACTAAACTAACTCGTTAGTAAAGATTCATTCGAGAGCTACACGCTCTACGAAGCCGCATTCGCTCCACGGAGTGTGATCAGAAGGTGGCCTGCGCTCCCGCGATCAGTAAAGGCACTGCAGTGCGTCGATCTAGGCCAAGTCGACGTATCGCGCCGGAAAGGCGTCTCTAGGACAGCGATACCTCCAACCCGTTGCCATCTAGCCCATCTTCTATAACCATCGCAAAAAGCGCATCGATTTCACCGTAATCCAGCACGCTAGACGGCCCTAGATTCCGCGACACATTGCGCGCGACTCGCGTGTGGCCTGATCACCGCCGCCCTCTGACACTGCCCGCAGGCCCCGTCGGCCGGCGTGTGTGTTCCGGTGGTGCCGCGTCCTGCGTTCGTCGCCGCTCGGTGGACCCGAATCAGACACGGCGCTCCTCGCGTCAGCACACCTTCCGGTGGGGTCGGCACCCTGATCTCAGTTACCGGGCCGTAGGTCTCGTACTCGAATCGTTCTCGCCGGGAGGGACTCTCAGGAAACTCACAGGCGCCGCGGGGTCGAGTGATGCGACGATGAAGCATGCGCCACCATCGCTGGCCAGCCCTCGCGCCGCCCACAACCGGAGGGATCACCGTGCACACGGGTATGCCGATCGCGGCCGAGAACGACCTCACCCTCGAACTGTCCGCCGCGACCGCGTTCACGTCCGGGCTATTGCTGCGGTTCATGCTGTTCGTCACCGGTGTCCGCGCCGACTTCGTGCGCTACGAAACCCGACCCCTGACCGACCCCCACGACTGGTCGGCGCAGTGGTCCTACCTGGCCGTGCGGATCCTCGCCGATGACCTGGGCGGCCTCGCCGATCCGTTCCACCCGATCCCCGATACCGACCCGAAGGGATCCGGGCCGTACCGAACCACGCCACAGTACTGGATCGGCACCTACCCGACCACCGGATCGCTGACCGTCACCGCCAGCTGGCCCCAGATCGGACTCCACCCCACCTCGGCCACCCTCACCCTCGGCCCCAGCCCCTTCCCCACCACCTTCGGATCCGATGCCCGTCGATGACGGTGTCCGACTGCTTTGACGAGCTGAATGCCTGCGCCGACGCTGTCGCTTAGTGGTCGGAACTGACCGGTTCACCGAACCGCACATTAGGGTCTGCCGCTCAGCCGATTCGGGCAGTCGCGCACATCGGGCACCGGGTGGTCTCGCCGACGACCCACCCGTTGATCCGGGCGAAGGCCACCGCCGCGGCCTGTCCGGCGACCGCGGCATCGAATCGGTGCTCACACAGATCGCACCGCACAGCCCACCCATTGTGTCCACTGGATTGGATCACTTGCACAGTCCCCTCGCGACGTCACCGAATCCGAACCGTGGCACCAGGATGGCACAACCCACCGACGAAGCAGAGTCCCGGACTGCGGTCCTGACAACCTTCATGCACCCGAACACTGGCGCGGCACCGACCAAGGCAGACCTCAGTCGGCGTCGCTCGGTCCGTCACCGACCCCCGGACGTGCAATCCCGGAGCAGCGGACGCCGTGGGTTTCGCACGATCTCGGCGCCGATGCGGCCACCGGAATAGCGATGCTCACGACCCCGCTCCACCTCCACGATGTGTTGAGGATTTCGCGGAACTCGCTGACGCCCTCGCCCTTGAAACCGATCGCACTCGACCCCTCGACCGCGCCACTGATGCTCTCGGCCGCATCGACCAGTTACACCACGGCCTTACTCACCACGAAAACGACTTTCGAGTGGTCAGTACGACGCGTTAATGATAGCTATGCTAGCTAGAGTTGCAGTGCGTCAAATGCCGCCGATCAGAGTCGTACACAGCACCCTGTTGCGAACGGCCGCCGACGGAATCCTTCGAGAAACCTCCCTAACGGCGCTAACCGACTTTCACCACACGATCCCAACGCAGGAGACAACCCTCGTCACTTTCGTCACAGTGATGTAATTCGAGCGGGTCGTCGTGCCCCCGTCGGTCGCCCACAACCGACGACCGACCACGAAACTGGAGAAGCACTCTCGGACTTACACGTGCGGATCAACGGAATCTGTCGGGCGGGTTACACGTAGGGCCGCCGCAACCCATGCGTCCACCCGTGCCTGTGCCACCGCCACTCCCCCGTGCAGGGGCTCCGCTGGCGTAGTGTGGCCCGGCCTTCCGGTGCAGGTGAGCGAACTCCCGCGGACCGGAGTCCACGTCGACAGCTCGGTACCGGTTTCCGCCTTGATCAGATCGATGACCTGATCGGGGGTCAGTCGATACGGTTAGCCATCTGGTGAGCGTCCTTCCTGTTCATCGCCCGTCGGCGATGTGAGTGGTGGTCGGTGCAGTCCGGTAGACGATCGACCACAGCCCCCGATTCCGGCACGCAGAAGTGCACGAAGTCCGTCGATGCCGCGCATTTCCGCGGTTCCGACGGGGCGGGTGAACGCCGCGCGCATCGACTCGCTGTTGGCGAGGATCAGGCTGTCCGCCATCTCGCTGAGGAGTTCCTCCCTGTCCTCGACCGTCGTCGTGCACCACATCGAGCGACACACCGGCGGCCTCGGCCACGCGGCGGACGGTCAGCGCGGTGACACCCTGTTGCGCGGCGAGCACGAGCGCGGCCTCGATGAACTGTCCACGGCGTACATCCGCGGGAACCCTCCTCATCCGCGGATCGTATGCGCTCGCGCCCGACCAGCAGACGAATCACACGACCCCGACACCGTCAGCAGTGACCGGAGAGGTTGCCGGGTACTTGCGGATTCGACCCGTTCCGTCGTTTCACCTGCTGTTTATCGGGGCAATCCTGACGTGTTCACAAGAACGGGTGCCCGAATCGGCACCCAAATGCTTTGGGCTGTTTCGCCACCCGTTCGCTGCAAGAGTCGGGGACTCTCAGAACGAGGTGAGCATCATGAAGAAGAAGATCGCGGTCCGCACCGCCATCGCGTCGGCGATCATCGCGCCCGCAATGATCTTCGCGGGCGGCACCGCCGCCGCGGGACCGGCACTGAGCGCCGGGGCGTCCGGTGAAGTGACGGTGACGGTACCCGCCGGTGAGAGCTGGACCTGCTTCGGATTCGACTCGGGCTTCAACTTCAAGACCGGTGCGTTCGGGCCGGGGCCTGCGGGAAAGCTCAGCGGTTTCGCGAAGGGAAACGCGACCGTCTTCTGCTTCGGCGGCACGGCGCCGTTCTTCTTCACCGGCAGCGTGGCGGTGAAGTAACCCATGTTCAGTCGGTCCCCGAGGGAGCACGGTCTCTGGCTGGTTCATCCACCGGCCAGGGTCGGATCTACCCGGTGGATCCTTGCGTGCTCGGGTCGGCGGTGAGGTCGTCGGTGTCGGCGAACACCAGGCGCCCGTCATCGAGCGCGACAGCCCACCGGTGCACCGGTGCACCGGCGCCCAGGCATGCCCACGCTCCTCGGTGTCGGTCAGCTCGGCGTAGTCCTCGATGATCCGACCGGTCTGCGCCGGTTCGGCCGGCCGGCGCACCAGCACCCGCGCGCCCGCACCGAGTGGACCGGGTTCGGGTCTCGGACTGTGATCCTTCTTCTCGGGCATCGGTCTGCCCCTTCCGCTCGGCTACCCGTCCGGATCATAAGCACCTCGCCGACGAAACCTCACGCTCCCAAGGGGCTGAGCGATCGACAACGATCCGACCGAGCACCGGCTCACCGCAGAGCTGGGGTTGGGGCCGACACACGTCACCAACCTCAGGTTGACCGACGCAGAACATGCCTTGTGCGTAGCCGCGGCCGCCAAAGCCGGCCAACGCATCGACGTGTGGATGCGAGACCGGATCCTCGACGCGGCACGTACCGGCGGCGCGAGCACCGACTAGGACCTGCGCTTCGGGCGACACCCGAGCACCCGCCGCGTCGGGATTCGGCCCGTGACGGCCTCACCGCGGCCCAGGGCGGCGTTACGATCGGAGCATGGGACTGGGCGCCGGGGTGCGAGCGCTGGTACTGGCCGCCTACCGGCTCGTACGTTTCCCATTCCACCTGGTCGACGACGTGGTGCTGCCGGTGATCTTCGACGAACAGGCGCCGGTGCGGCTTGCGTACGGGAAGTTCCTCCTCGACTGCGACGGTGCCGCGGCGTACCTGCTCGCCGACGACGCGGCGACGGTCCGTGCCACCCTCCTCCGTCGACGCAGCGCCGCCCTCCGAGACGCGATCGCCCGCCACCCGAGCAGCATCCACATCGAATCCGACGTCGTGATGGAACACCACCGGGCACGCTTCCACGAACGCCGCCGCGCTACCCACCCACCCGGCAACTCGACGACAATCCCGCCCCGGTAACAGCTCGGGACCGAGCGTGTGACGGAAGTCGATCCTTATCCGAAACGGCCCTGAACAGCAGATTTGCCAAGTAGATGGACCATCAGGTCGACGCCCTGCGTTGCGCTGGGGTGGCACGCGAGAACATCCACGTCGACCAAGCGGGCGGGGCAAAAGCGTTCACGCCCCCAACTCGATCTGATGCTGCAGCGGCTACGCGAGGAGGACGTCCCCGTCATCACCCGACTGGACCGGCTCGGCCGGTCGATGCTGCACGTGATCACCCCCGGTGCCGGCATGTGTGAGCGCGGTATCGGCCTGAAAGTGCTCGAGCAGGGCATCGCCACCGCCACCGCCGGGGGCCCGCTATGTGCGGGATGCTGTCGGTCCTGGCCGAGTTGCAGCGCGAGCTGCTCGTGGCCGGATTCGGCCGCGGCCCTGGCCCGTGGCCGACAGGACGGCCGGCCATCGAAACTCGTCCCGGACCAGATTGCACTCGCTCTACGGCTCTACGGCTCTACGGCTCTACGGCTCTACGGCTCAGGAGAACACACCGTCGACCCGGTCACCGACATGCCGAAAGTGCTGCGCACCACCGTTTATGGGCATCTGAACATGATCAGGCGCGCACCTGGTCGCGGTCCGCGCGGACCTCGGTGCGCAGGTCAGCGAGCGTTCTTTCGTTCGCAGGCCGCGCTCGCACGCATGCTCGAACGCGGGGGCGGTTGGATCGTGAACGTCTCCTCCGTGGTCCGAGAGACCGGCAACATCGGCCAGGCCAACTACGCCGCATCGATATCCAGGTTGTTCTGGATGCCCAAGACGCTCGCCCGTGAAGCGGCGGCCGAGCTCGCCCGGTTGGGCAAGCGCACCGATGACGGCATCGGCACCACCGTCAACGCGGTGACGCCGGGCCTGATCACCACCGAGATGACCGTCGCGATCCCCGAGAAGGTCCTCGCCCCGGATCACCACACAGATCCCTGCCGGCCGGGCTGGACGGCCCGAGCAGGTCGCACGGGTCGTACACGTCCTGGTTGCCGACGCCTCCTCCTGCATCACCGGGCATGTGTGGAGCGTCAACGGCGGCATGGACATGTGATCCCGACCCAACCCGACAGATCCACCCTGGTCCAGCCTCGGTGGGACGAGGAAAATAGGGACGATGGTGGACATCTATGAGGTACCCGCAGGAGAGCCACGCCTGACGGCATTCCTCCAAGCGCAGCGCACCACCCAGATCGCCCGGCGCGGCGAGTTAGTCGACGCACGCGACCGCCCGGCCCTGATCGCATCGACCGACGACGAGACGGTCGGGGTGCTGATCTACGACATCGACGGCACGAACTGCGAAATCGTGAACATGCGCGCGTCCGGCCAATGGGGTGGCGTCGGCACGGCACTCATCGAACGCATCACCGAAGTCGCCCGTGCACAAGGCTGTTCGCGACTGTGGTTGGTCACGACGAACGACAACCTCGACTCGATGCAGTTCTACCAGCGGCGCGGCTTCCGCCTGTCGGCCGTTCGATGCGGCGCAGTGGACGAGGCGAGACGGACCCTGAAGCCGGACATCCCCGACCTGGGCTACTACAAGATCCCGCTTCGGGATGAAATCGAGTTCGAGCGCGACCTCGAGCCCACGTAGGCGAGCCCGGGTTCCGGTGGTAATGGCGCAGAAACAACGGATTTGGCGTAGCGCCTGGGCGGTGGTGATTTCTAAGTTCGGGCTGCGGGCCAGTGTGGTTGGTGCTCGGCTGCTGCCGATCAGGTTGGTCGGCGTGCTGGAGGCTAGGGGTCGTGGCGACGCGGGTGTTCGCGGATGAGGAGTTGGCGCGTCTGCGGGAGTCCCGGAGGGAAGCCGGGATGAGTTGTTTCGCCGAACTCTACCGCATCGAACAACCCGAACTCAGGGAGAAGTCATGGCCACCGACTACGACGCGCCCCGGCGCACCCGTCCGGAGGAACTCGCTCGACGAACTGCAGACCCGGCGCGGTGACCCCCGCTCCGGGGTGACCGACATCGACGAACCGGACGTCATCGAGTCGTTCGAGTTGCCCGGCGCCGATCTGTCCGGGGAAGAACTGAACGTGCGGGTGATCCCGAAGCGGGCCGACGAATTCACCTGCACCCGGTGCTTTTTGGTCCAGCATCGCAGCCGCCTCGCAGACACCAGCGCGGGCAGATGATCTGCCACGACTGCGCCGGTTGACCCGAGGCCGGCGGACCATCGTCAGCCCGGAACGGGCGTCCCTGGCTAGATATTGGCTAGATGTGAGAGTCCGGCAGTCACACATTGCTACCAGCCACGGTCAGCTTTCTTCCTCGGAAGCACCCGGTACGCAGCCGATCAACAATGGCAGCGGCCGTGCACGACGAGTGTCAGGGATCATTGGACGGGGCCGCGCGCAGGTCGTACGCGGTAACCCTCGTCCGCCAACCATCCCCGTGCGCGACCGCGTCTGCGCTCATCCGCAAACAGCCAGTATCGATGGACCTCGTCAGGCCACCGGGACAACACGTCCTTGAAGCGGCGAAACGCACCGCGCCCGGAGATCGCGATGTCGAGCCGGTCGGCAACGGCAGGGTCGGCTACTTCGGCGCGGCCCGAGGACGCATGGCAACAGGCGGTACGGCGGGGGTCTGCCGCATCCAGCCGCGTGGAAGCTGGCCACGACCGCCTCCGAGGGATGTGCGGCCGGGGCCGATCCTGCATCCGAGGACCGGTACCGCGTCCGCTACCGGGCGGACCTCAACTCGCGTTCGGCATCGCCGGATACCGGTCGCCGCGGTGCCAGCGATCGGCGTTCGCCGCGGCGGCGGGCATGCCGTCTGCGCTCGGTTTCGGTCATCCCGCCCCAGGTCCCGTACGGTTCACCGGTCGCCAGGGCATGGTCACGGCACGCGGCAAGCACCGGGCAGTCCCGGCAGATCTGCTGGGCCCGCATTTCCCGCCGGGCCCGGGCATGGCCGCGTTCGGTGTCCGGGGAGAAGAACACCGACACGTCAACCCCGCGGCACGCGGCCCGGTCCTGCCACCCCACCCCGGCAGTCGGGGGCTGGTACACCGGTATCGGTGCGGTTCCTGCGGGTGACACTGCCGATTCCCTTTCCGTTTCTCCCGAGCCCGTCGTTGCTCCGAGCCCGGGATGTATCTCCGGGCCAAAGGTCTGGCGTCAGGCCGCTGACGTGGACACAGGGTCCCGGCTACGCCGCATCTGGAGAGAGCAAACCGGTCACCCTGTTCGCAGAGGTATACCGGACTGCGTGGCCCCGGCGCCACTCGGTCGCATGTCCAACATCTCGGCCGGCCCAGGATTCCGACGGAGCGGTTCACCTACACGTTCGGTGGCATTCGTGCGTTGTTCATTCCACACGGCACCCTCGGGCGCACCAACGGATCCAGCCTGGCGGAGCGCGCGGTACGACGCAGACAGATGCCAGAACGGCCCGCCCGGGTGGAACGGTCAGGGGCCGTTCTGGTGTCTACGCGGATCTCCCTACATGCAGGCGTGCTTGTCCCGGTCGTGGATGATCTGGTCCGCCAGCCGGTACACCGCCAGCTCGTCGGGGATTCCGACCTTGGTGGCGGCATCGCGGGCCGCGAGGAACGCCCGTACCTGCTCGTCCCCTGATGTGCGGTCTCGGGAACGCCTGGCGGGCGTCGGCGAGGTCCTCGAGCACCCACCACTGGAAGCGGTCGAGACCGGCGGCGATCTCGGCGATCCGCGCCCGCTCCGACGGGCGGGTGCGCCAACGGTCCGCCAGGTCGGAACCCCCGAGCAGGAGACCGAGAACCAAGGCGCAGACCGCGGTGATCACTGCGCGTCCCGGCGCGCGGCCGCAGACCTCGCCGCCTCCCGGGTGACGGAGACCAGGGCGACGGTCGCCGTGATCGCGACCACGAGGATCAGAAGCAGCGGCAGCGGCAGCGGCAGCGGCAGCGAGAACTCGGACGTGGCCTTGCGCTGCCGCGAACTCGGTGGCTGGCGAATCGAATCCGGGATCGGCCGCTCCCGGCGTTTCCGCTCGGACACCTCCGGAACCGTGGTCCGCGGGAAAGCTCGTTCCAGGTCTTTGCGGGGCGGGTGAATTCGGCGTCCTCGGCCATCCGGTCCAATTCCCGGGCCCCGTCGCAGTCGGCGGCACGGTCGTCATAGTTCGCCGCCGCCCGGTAGCCGGCGGGCCTGGCCGCCGGTGTGGTGCTGACGCCGGCCTCGGGGTCAGACGAGTATCCCTGGTGTCCGGGCTGATGCTGTAAGCCACCCATCGCCTCCCCGACTCGGATTTCACCCCGTGGATACGACGAAGCGTGGCAGACGGGCCTTAGCAACCATCTGCCACGCTCGGACCCACACCTGGTGGGTGCCACGGCGAACGTGCGTCATCTGGCGACCAAACCATCAACAACGTTCGGCGCGCGTACCGCCGGCGTCAGCGCGCCGGATGCCCGAAACTATACGAAAGATCATGCCCAGCATCAGCCTCCGCCACTGACAGCCAACCAACAGCGCACCCACTTGTGTGTGGCCCGCTACCGTCAATCGGTATGGGGACCACCTTCCACGGGCCGAGCCCGTGGCCACACATCACCCGCGCGATCGGCACCCGCGGCGCGGCGATCGCCTACCTCGGCCAGGACGCACCCGATCTGCTTCCCCTGCGCGCCGGTGACCTGTTGGTCGTCAACGCCTCCAAGGCCGCGATCCGGGCGCATGCCACCTCCCCCGCGGCCCTCGCCTACTACCTCGGCAAAGGCGTCCGGGTGCTGTCGTCGCCGACCCTGCATGCGAAGGTGATCGTCACCAACCGGCGAGCGGTGGTCGGGTCGGCGAATGCATCCGAGAACTCCGCCTTCGCCGACGACGCCGTGGTCATCACCGATGACCCCGAGGTGATTGCTTTGGTGCGGACGTTCATCGACCGCATCGACGAGATCACCGAAGTCGACGAGGTATTCATCGACGACGCCGCCCGAGTGGGCAATCGGCCGGGCGGTGCCGATCCCCGGAGTGACCGGTCGAATCCGTGACCCGGAGGCCGAGTTTCTGCCCGACCCGGTCAGCCGGATGTTCGTCAAACACGCCGTCGATTACGAGCCCAGTCCCACCGAACAGCATGTGCTCGACGAGCACCGGTCGCGGCAACCGGCCACGGCAGGGCCCGCAGTCAAGTACGCGCTCGAATCGCTTCGCCTCGGCCGAACCAGCGCTGTCCGACGCGGCGACGCGGTCGCCTTCGTCTCCGTCGACGACGGGTGGATCTACCCACCGGCCGTCGTGGTGTCCGACCCCATGAAGATCCCCCGGTCCGGTGGCGCGGTGCTGTACTTCCTGCGTATCCGCACCGACCTGACACCGCTTCCCCTCACCGAGGCAGAGAAGGCACTCACAGACCTCGGGCACCCCGGCTCACGGCTGCGGACCGACCACTACGTCCGCTCCCCCACCCTCCGGACCGACCTGCTCGCACTGTGGGACCTCTGACCATCAGCAACGCCCAGACGTGAGGACTCGGCCGCACCGGAACCGACGAACCCGAAAGCTGAAACGCTAGACGGCGCTAGAAACCGGACACTGCTCGCCGGCATCGTGCCTACACAACCCGGAACACTCGATAGCGACGCTAGCTATCGTAGCGAGGATGGCACACCTAGCTATTCGATCGCGGAGCGTTGCAGCGCACGATGGAGAACGATGCCATTTTCTTTCCGCATATCCATCCGGCCGGTGCCGAAGACAGACAACAACCCGGCCGCACATTTACGTCACAGTGATGAAATCGCGGCCCACACTCTCTTGCCGCCAAGGTCGCACGAGACGGGTTCACCGCCGCTCCCGGACTGAGTTGGCACCCACCAAGCGTCGATACGCACGCATTGACGTCCCTCGCGGCACCATCGAACAACGGGAGCGGCAAGGCTCACATTGATTACAACCGAATTGATTACAATCGAAGCCCTGACCAGTGGGTCAGGCGCACATCACGACTGCGCCCCACATACCTTCCCCACGTCGACGCGGGCACTTGTCAATGCTGGCTGCTCGCCCCGCGCTGGGGGGCGACGGGCCGAGTGACAACACCGAGAACAACGGTGCACAGCAGAACCAGACCCACCGCAGCGCAGATGGTCGCGGCCCATAACACGCTGAGCGGAGTTGTCAGAGGTGCGGCTGCGGCTGCCAGTATTGCGACCGCCCCGCATCCGATCGCTACACGGCTCGCCGGGCGTCGGCCCCTCGGGCTGCGATGCACCATCAAGGCGGTGTGGACAGCGACGACCGCCGCCACAAGGATCGTCCCGAACAGAAGCCAGTCGGTATGTGGGACCCCGGTGATATCAGCGTAGGTCATCTCACTCCATTCTCATTGTGTCAACAGGGAACCCGGGCCCAGCCACTCTGCTTCGCGTGGCGGCGGGTGCGCTCAGCGCAGGACCCGGGCGGCGAAGTCCAGCGACTCGGGCATCGAAGCGATGAGGCTGTCGGCATGGTCCGCCCCGGAAAGCTGCTGGTACTCGACGTCGACAGCATTGGAACGCATTTCGGCAAGTTGCGTCCAGGTCAGCGGGATCGGGACCTTGGTGTCGGCGATGCTGTGCACGACCCGGATCGGTCGGTCGAACCCGTCGGTGGGGACGTGCTGCATCTGGTCGAGCGCCTCGCGTAGGTGCGGGGTGTCGAGTGGGGTGGTGAACAGTTCCGCGACGGTCACCGGGTGGGCGCTCAGATAGTCGTTCAGGTCGTTGTTGCAGGTTGCCTTCGCCTTTTCCATCAACTCGATTCCGGTGGGGGTCAGATAGTGGCGGATTCCGAGTTCCGGGCGGCTGTCGTCGAGTCCGGCGAGGGTGTAGAGGACGTAGTGCGCGATCCCGGCAACCGGTACACGGGGAAGTTCGGGCCGGCCAGTGGGAAGAGCTGGTCGAGGTGGGTGGGGGCGGCGACGGCGATGGCGCCGCGGAAGTCGAGTTCGGGTGTGCGGGTGGTGGTCTGGTGGGCGGCGAAGTAGGTGGCGTGACCGCCTTGGGACAGGCCGGCGGCGATCCACCGGGCGTTCAGTTGGTCACCGTAGAGCTGGTGGGCGGCGCGGACGATGTCGACGGCATTGGCGCCGGCCGCGGGTCCGTCGGTGTATGCGTTGACTCCGTCGGTGCCGTTCCCGGCGTAGTCGGTGGCCGCGACCGCGTAGCCGGGACGCGGTCGGGTTCATCAGGCGGCGCGGGTGATCTGCAGGTTCAGCCAATCCGAGACCCACTGAATGGCG
>NZ_JARJBD010000104.1:0-32866 GCF_029269925.1 Rhodococcus sp. T2V | reverse complement strand
TGTCCAATATCTGACAGTGAGCGAGGAATCTCAGTTCCCGCCGATGGGTAAGCGTGCTTTGGGGTTGTCAATCACCTCGGTTGACGTGCCATAAATCTCACCTGCACCTTCTTTGGTGAACTGGGTGGTCGACAGTTCTACCCTAGATATCGTTGTGCGGCTATTCAGTGCAGCGAGTATGTCCTCGCGGAGGTGAGCCAGTGATTCACCATTGCCGCTCGCGGCAATGGTGGAAATGTCGACGGAAACAATCGCTGGATAGCGGCCGGAAAACTGGGAAGCGGCAGACTTGACTGTTCGAATTACGCCTTTGACCCTGTCCTGGCGTACCTCGCACCCCACGTTGAAGTTGATGAATCGACCAAGGGTTCCATTCGAATCGAGAGCGACAGCTGACGTAGACCTCAGATCGAACTCGGTCTCACCCCTAGGGAGTGCTAGTGCCGTAGGGCCGCCGCTGGCAGGAAGGACCTCGAAATTGGCTGTGAACTGCCTATCGGCAGCTTCTCTGAACTTGGACGGGTGAGGTCGGCGCAAGCCCTCCCTAGCAGCCGTCACGATACCGTCGATGAACTCGCGGCGTGGCTCTATGTGAAACATTGCGTCGAGAAGAAGAGCCGAATGGGTTACATGTTCAGGAAATGTAGCGCGTAGCTTCCGGCCGAGAATCCGATACAACTCGAAGCGAGCCTTGTCGTGCTGGCTAACGCTACTTTTGTGTTTGCACTCAACTTCCAAGCAATCGTCTACAAGTCGATCTGGTGTCTGAACACCGGCCTCTGGGATGAAAAGTACTCGCCTACCAGATTGTACATACTCGGCAGCCACGCGAATCTCATGAATGGCGCTCGCGACTCGATCCGGATCGTCCAGCCGCAAATCGTCAATACGGGCCTCAAGATTTTGCGTGCCTGCATTTCGAAGATCCTGGATATTGAACATTAGTTCGCCGATCTGCAGCAGCTGCTGCGAACGGGATAGCCCTTCAGGCGGGGTGTTCTTGTACTGTTCTAGCCACAAGGCGATAGCGTGCGTATCCCTGTGAGGACGAGCTGAGTGCGCGGCCAGCCAGTCGGCGCCCATCAAGTCGGCCAGTTCGTTCGCCCATGCGATGTAATCCTCCGTCGTATGCATCCGTATTCCAGGCTGGCTCGACATGATCGCAGGATAGATCAAGTTGGCGAAATTAACAGTGCGTGACCGGCGGCCCGCCGCCGCGGCTCACGTGGCGTTCGACCCGGTCGACTACCGCGGCCACAATGTGGTCGAACGCCGGTTCTGCCACCTCAAGCAGTGGCGCGGTCCGGCCACTCGCTACGGGCACGCTTCCTCTCGTCGGCATCCGGGCTGGCTCGCCGGGAACGGAAGCTGGCCGACCACTGGGAGAACGCCGCAGTTTTGCGTTACCTGCACGGCCGGGACGCCTTTGCCGGCGCCGAGGAACTGGGCAACCGCTTGATCTCCCATCTCGCCGGAGGCTGGCGGCCCACCGTGCGCGAGATCCACGAGCTGGAAGACGCCTGCGTCCACGCGTGCACCCTCGACCGGCGTCAACACCCGGAGCTGCTGCGCACCGCCAGGTCCTCCGGAAGCAGATCCACCACGCGGTCCCCGATCGTGGACCAGGCCGAATTGCGATGGCGGATCCGCCGTGACCTGACCAGGTTGACCCTCGAGAACGCTCTCGCCGGCACCGGCACCACCCGAGAGGCGGAACGCCATCTCGCGCCGTGGCTCACA
Organism: Rhodococcus sp. T2V; assembly: GCF_029269925.1. NCBI lineage: Bacteria > Bacillati > Actinomycetota > Actinomycetes > Mycobacteriales > Nocardiaceae > Rhodococcus > Rhodococcus sp. T2V. Next base: position 31,126 of record NZ_JARJBD010000104.1, on the reverse strand, counting down.
CACGCCGCGGCCGTCCTCGACACCCCGATGAGCATCGACGGCCTCGAGGACATCGCCGCCCAGTGGCGTGGGCGTCGCGCTCCTTACATGCTGGCGAACCTTGACTGGGCCGACGTGATCATCGTCGAAGCGATTCCCCGTGTACGTCGGTCCTGGTGGTGGAAACTCACCCACGGCGAGGAACCCCCACCGGCACGATAGTCCACCTGCGTTGCCGATTCTTCGACCGCACCGCCCCCCGAGGGGAGTGGGATGCGGTGATCACCTTGTCGGGGGTCTCGGTCAAGATGGCCTGCGAGGAGGACGTCATGACCGCACCCGAGCGCACCCCGCAGCAGTGGGCGCAGGACATGCTGATGCCTGGGCGTTCGATAATTGTCGATACAGAGACCTCTGACCTGGGCGGATCGATCCTGGAGGTGGCCGCCATCGACGCCGCGAGCGGAGTCGTCCTGCTGGAGACCCTGGTCGATCCGGGCGATGTACCGATCCATCCGGATGCCGCCGCCGTGCACGGTCTCAGTCCCGATCAACTCGCCGGCGCCCCCGGCTGGCCTCTCGTCTTCCCCGTCCTGGCGGCGGTGACGGCGGGACGGGTCGTGTTGGCGTACGGCGCGGACTTCGATCACGGTCGCGTGCTGCATGATTGCCACCGGTTCGGCCTCGACCCGCAGCACCTGGCCGACCGGGGGCGGTGGGGTTGCATCATGCGGGCCCGCTCGCAGGCGGAAGGTACCGAGAAGAACATTCGACTCGGCGGCGCTCGCCGGGCCCGCGGCGACGCGGAAGCGGCCCGCGTCGTCCTGCAGGGAATCGCGCACGGCCACCGGGACGATCCTGCGACTGGCGCGGCGTAGCAGCTTCCGTTTTCCTTCAAGGCATTCCGCCATACACGACGTGCAACATTGCAATCTGGAAATGTAAGGTAAGTTTCGGCAGGTCAGGCATTCGACGATGGGCTGATCGGGCATGGTCCATTCTTTCGCGGTTGCAACATCACAATGTGAACATGTAAGGTAATTCTCGAAAGAAACGTGAACGACACCACCGCTACTGCTGAGATCGTCACCGCCGCATGTGCGCTCGACTGCGGCTCGATCGTCTCCCGGAGCACCGAAGATCACCGCAATCCCCCTCATCGAGGTCCACGAGTGCGAGGTGCTGGCGGACTACGTCGACCTGTGCGAGCCCACGGAATCGGAGAACGACCCTGCCGCCATCGCGGCCGCGCTGAATCGGGACCACCGGTTCTGACCTGCAACAACACCGACCATCCACACGCAAAGGAGTTCCCATGTCCCACCTCATTGGCGAAGTCGTCACCCCCGACCACCGCGACCGCATCACCATCGTGCACGGATACCGCCACGACGAGGCGGGTTCGCAGTTCGTGGCCGTGGAGTTCGCCGACGGCACCGCCGGGGAGGTCGACGTCCTCGACATCTTCCTGTCCGCTCCGGAAGCGGTCGCTGTCGCAGCCTGAGCTGCCGCGCCCGTCGCATCCCGCGGAAACCCACCTGCCCTTACGCGGAGGCCACTGATGCCCGAGTCCACTAACGCCGGTGACCCGGCCGTGCGTACCGCGAGCCCTGATCGACGGCACGAGGACGTCATCCGCGTTGTCCGAGGTGCTGGGTACGCTGTCCCCATTGCCGTGCGGGATACGACTTCCCGCTGCACCGAAGGGGGCAAGGTGGCACGCGAGGATCCCGCAACGGGCCTGTCGCTGCACCGCGTTGCCGCTCTTCGGGCGATGGACACCGGTGTCGCACCCAGACAGGAGTCACGAGATGATCCAGCACGATCGCAACACCCCGGGCGGACGCAGGGGCCGTGTCGTCGACGCACCGTGGCGCACCGCGGCCGCCGATGGTCTCGGCTCCCGGATCGACGAACCCGCACGCCCCTCACGAACAGCGATGACCCCTACGGGCTCCCGTCCGCCGCTGACATCGCACCGGCATCGCGGCGAGGACCTGCTGCCGCTGACCCCCACGACGCCCACCCCCGAGTCCGACACCGCACGTCGCAAGACGCTGATCTTCACGCCGGGGCTCGGCGGTGACGCTCTCGCCGGCCGCCGCACGGTCCTGCTCGACCCGACCACCGAGCCGCCTGCCGGCGGCACCGGGGTGGTGCGTCTCGGCCGGTCCGCCGCGGCACCCGAGTCCTCCCACGAGTAGGTCCTTCATCGAACCGTCACCGCTCGGTCAGAAAAGCGCCGTGACCTGTGGTGACGACACGTCCCCCTCTCGATTCAGTGCGCCGCCGAGAGGAGTGAAGAGATGGTCGAACTCCATCCCGATCTGATCGCATCACCGGTGCGGGGCATCGGTCAGGCCCGGTGATCGGGCGTCCCCCGACGTGGGGCACCTTGTTTCCGGACCTGGTGCTGACCATGGTGGCGGGCGAAATCGAAGCCCTTCGAAGGGAACTCGCGGTGCATGACGGTGATACCTGTCCGGTCGTGGGGATGTTCCGCCGGTACCGGGATCTGCTCGAACGCGACGGACTCATGCTGCGCGACCGCGATCGGTTCGATCCGGCGCCTGCTCCAGCGTGCGCAGGGCCGGATGGCGTCCACCGCGGTGTTCCTGACCGGTGTGGTGGCGACGATCCTCGGGGTCGGTGGCGCCTGCATCCTGATGGACTACACCGCCGCCGCGCTCGGACCGGCCGGTGTTCTCCTCGGCGCCCTGGTGGGAGCGGTGATCGCCGGTACCGTGATGCGAGTGGGCACACGTGAGCTGGAGCCGGGGACAGCGCACCTCGCCGACACCGCGATGGCATCTCTGGACGAACGCCTACCCTGACCCGATTCGCGGTCCACTCGAGACCGGGAGAGTCTGATGAGCGGAAGTGGGAATCGGTTGATCGCGCCGATGCTGGCCACCGCCGGCCCTCCTCCGGACGACGAGCGGCCGTGGAGTTTTGAGATGAAGTTCGACGGGTGCCGGATCCTGGCGTCGGTCGGCGGCGGCCGCGATCCGGAGCTGTGGACCCGCAACCTCAACGTGGTGACCGGCTCGTACCCCGAGGTCGCCGAGGCACTGGCGGTGGCCTTCGGTAGCGCGGAACGGATCGTGCTCGACGGGGAGATCGTGACCCTCGACAGGGGCAAGCCCAGCTTCAATCTGCTCCAGCGGCGGATGAGTGTGCCCCGCGCCACGAAACCATTGCAGAAGCGAATCCCGGTGACGTACCTACCCTTTGACGTCTTGGTCAGACAGGGCGAGTCGTTCATGACCGCGTCGTATCTGGACCGGCGGGCGGAGCTGGCCACGCTGGACGCGACGCTCCAGGACATCGGCGGCCTGCCGATCACCGTCCCCCCGCACTGGGAATCACAAAGTGGGCGAATCATGCTGAATGCGGCGAGGTCCGCGGGTCAGGAAGGAATCGTCGGGAAAAGATCGACGTCGGTCTACCTTCCGGGGCACCGCAGCCGGGCCTGGGTGAAGACGGCGATCCGGCTGAGACGGACGATTGTGGCCGCCGGCTTCGTCGGCTCGAACCGGTCGGTGGCCGTCCTGATCCTCGGCGCCTACGATGCCGAAGACCGGTTGGTCCCGGTCGGTGTGGTCGCGAGCGGCTTCACGACGACGATGCGCCATCAACTCCGCGATGACTTCCGGCAGCTCGAACGGTCCACCAGCCCATTCACCGAGCAAGGGCCGCCGCCCGCCGAGGCGCATCCCAGTGGTGTCCGGTGGTTGGAGCCGGTCACCACACTCTCGATTGAGTATCGCGAGTACACCGGGCGTGGTGGGCTTCGGCATCCGAGCCTCAAAGGCCAGGTCTTCGACACCGATCCTCGCTCGGTCCGGGTCGAGGACCTGTAGGTAGTCAGAGGAAAGCCGCCGGCACCTTCCCCGGTGTCAGCGGCTCCTCATCACCGTCCTGGGGGAACGCTACGCAATGTAGGTCTTACCCGGCCAGTGGTGACGGTGACGTCATATCGCCTCTCGGCAAGTGGTCGCTCGCAGCGACTGTTCTGATGTGGTACCCGGGGTATGTCCCGCCACCGTCAGCTTCTTCAACGGGGCCACTGCGGGGGATATTCCGGGCCGCACCCGCGGCGCCGGGGACGTGTCGTCACCGCTGGTAGATGCCATACTCGGGTCGCACCTGATGTCGGTCCGGTCGCGTCGCGATCACCCGCCAGCCGGGCCCGGCCGGGCCGTATTCTTGCCGCATGTTCGTCGACCCCGACTGCACCGGTGCCGGCGGTCAGGTGCTGCCGGACCTGGCCACCGTCGATGGGCGGGCGGATCCGCACCTGATCACGGCGTTAGCCCGCACGGCAGTGAACATCGAATTGCGGATCTGCACCCAGGTCGTTCCGTACGACGTCGCGGCCGAGTCGTGGTTTCCGGCGGCCGCCGGGTTCGTCGTCACGGTCATCGTGCGCACCGTCGACGCCGTCACGGGCGAGCCACGGTATCTGCCGTGCGCCGAACCCGATGAGTGGGTGCGGTCGATCTTCTCGACCGTCGAGGCCGCCGGTGGGTACTTCCTCGGCGCCGTCGACCCGGACACCGGCGTCCACCGCCGCGGGCAGCTTGCGTATCGCCTGTACCTCGACACGGACCGGCGGGCGATCCCTGCGCCCCGGCAGCTGGTCACCTGTCCCCAGTACCTGCTGTCCACCGTCGATATTCGCGGTGATGCCACCTTCCAGACGCCCACCTGATCTCCCGGGAGAATCAGCCGCCGTCCGGGGCCCCTCGCACGTGCGGCCGCCGCGATGACACAGCCCGCAGGCGACGCTTCGGCGTCCGTCGCCGCGCCCCAAGTCGGTCACGGCGTGTTAGATCGGGGCAGCGGATGCGAGCAGGGAGGCCACCATGTGTGGACGGTACGCCAGTACCACCACGGACAAAGAGTTGCGCTCGATCTTTCACGTCGACGAGGTCGTCGGTGACGAGTTGCGCCCGTCCTACAACATCGCCCCGACCCAGCAGATCCGGGCGGTCCTCGAACGGGCACCCCGAGACAAGCCGGACGCGGCACCGATCACACAGCTCCGGACGCTGACCTGGGGCTTGGTGCCTTCGTGGTCGAAGGAAGCCACACTCGGCCGCCTGATCAACGCACGCTCAGAGTCGGTGACCGAGCGCCCCTCGTTTCGGGCCGCGGCCTCGAAACGACGATGCTTGCTACCGGCGGACGGCTACTTCGAGTGGCAGAAACGCGACGGCAAGAAAATCCCGAACTTCCTGCACGGGGACGGGGTGCTCGCGATGGCCGGCCTCTACGAGCTGTGGCGCGACCGTGAGCTGCCCGAGGACGACCCGCACGCCTGGCTGTGGACCGCGACGATTCTGACCCGGCCCGCTACCGATGCGTTCGGACACATCCACGACCGCTGCCCGGTGGTGTTACCGGCAACATTCCAGCAGCACTGGCTCGACCCCACCCTCACCGACTCCGGCGACGTCCAAGCACTGCTCGCGTCGGTGCCCGACCCGGTCCTGCACCCGTACGAGGTCAGTACCGCCGTGAACTCCCCACGCAACAACGGACCCGATCTATTGACACCCGTTTCGTGAGACAGGATCTGGATTACACTGCCGCCAAAGCTATACGAGTTACAACATAGCCTTTCAACGTTGTAAAGTAGTGGCGTGACGAAGGGGCGCAGATGAGCGCCGACAACCAGGACGAGCCCTCGATGCTGGGGCGCATCACGTTTCGCAGCAATGGCCCGCCCAGACATAGGGCAGGTGCGAATTGCGGTCCCCGGCCGCCTCGGAAGAATGGCCGCTGATGAGCGAGACGAGCATGGGCCGCGTACCGGTGGGGGAGCCGATCCCGCTCCGGTTCGATCCGACCACCAAACAACGCCTCGAGGAATACGCCGCCGGCATCGGGCCCCGCCGCTTCGGGGCGCTGGTGCGGGTCGCCGCCCGGCGGCTTCTCGCCGACCCCGACCGGGTGCCGCAGGCCCTGACCCAGGCCCGCCGGGTGTCGGCCGAGGTCCGCCGGATCCCGTGGGCGGAGCGACCGCTGCACCTCGACCCCGCCACCCGCACACGCCTCACTGAACTCGCCCGCGAGTTGCACACCAACCGCAGCGCGATCGTCCGCGTCGCGCTGCACCGCTTCCTCACCGGCGCGGGACGATTCCGCCACCCGGTGCTCCGCGAACACGCCCGCACCGACCTGACGACTCGCACCTACGTGTACCTCAACCGCTCCACCCTCGACCGACTCGAGCGGCTCATCAGCCGCCACGGCGACGCCCCCACCGCCGCCGCGGCCATCCGGGTCGCGGTACATCGACTCCTCGACGACCCGGGCGATCTCGCCGCCGACCTGACCACGATCGGCGCCGCCCGCGACCTGACACCGGAGACCCTCGGCCCGCGTACGAACGTGCACTTCGACGACGACCTGCGCGACCAACTCGACACCCTCGCCGAACGGCTCGACTCCGATCGCGCCGAACTCCTGCGCCTGGCCGCCCGCCAGCTCCTGGCGAACCCGCGGGACCTCGAGAAGGCGGTGACCGAGGAGATCTACCGCGGAGACGCCAACCGGGACCTGCTGATCGCCCGGAACACCCGCCGTCGGCAGGCCGCGGCCGCCGACCAACCCGCCCGCATGCCTCTTCGGGCGCCGAGTCCGCAGGGGAACCCGTTCGGGAAACGGCATGTCTTCCGGTTCGACGAGGACACCAAGCGCCGGCTGGAGGAGCTGGCGGACGAGTACGGTCCCCGCCGGGTCTCCGCGCTGCTGCGGGTCGGGATCCGCCGACTGATCGGGTCCCCGCGCGCCGAGGTCGATCTCGCGCAGGCCCGCCGGGTCGCCGCCGCGGCGCGGGCGTTGCCGCACGACCCGGTCACGCTGAGACTGGCCTCCCAGGCGGCGGCCCGCTTCCTGGCCCTCGCCGCCGACCATGAGGCGTCGCCGCGGGACCTGGTTGCGGTCGCGGTGCACCGCTTCCTCGCCGCCCCCGGCCACTACCGGGCGGAGCTGATCGACGAGGCCGGCGCATCCGGGCTCGACGAGAAGTTCAAGGTCTCGCTCCGCCCCTCCACCCTGCGCGACATCGACCGGCTCGCCGACCGGCACGGCACCCGGCTGGCGTCGGCGTTGGTGCGTGTCGCGGTGCGCCGGCTCCTCGACGACCCCGGCGACCTCGCCGACGACCTGGAGACCGTCGCACCCATGCACGACCTGCGTCCCGCACCGCGGACGGCCCGGGTCGACGTCGCCCTCGACGACGAACTCCTCGTGCACCTCGACGCCCTCGCCGACCGGCTCGGCTCGGACCGTCAGGAACTGGTGTATCTGGCGGCCAAACGCATCCTCCGCTTCCATCACAACATCGAAAACCGGATGCTCGACGAGATGTTCCGCGCCCCGACCAGCCGGAAACACCTGCTGGCCAAACATGCCCGCCGCGAGAGAACCCGCCGGACAGACCGCAGCAGCGACACCTGACCCGGGCCCGCGAGATTTATGTCCAGCGCATCGGACGGGTAGTCCGGCCGGCTTATTTACCTGGGGAGATGACATGTCCCTATCGCTGCAGGGCTGAGGCGGCGTTGTACCGATCCGCCTCTTCCCGGCGATGCACAGCGCAGGAGGTGGTTGTCATGCTCAGCTTGTCCTACTGGTTCCACGAAATCGTGCGCCTTGAACGGAGCATCGTGTGGCGGGAGTCCTGGCCTTTCCACTGACCCGACAACGGTGATTCCGATCCCGCCGTACGGGTTGGGAACCAGCTGGTGTGGACACCTTGGCTGGTGCCCATCGTTCTCTGGTGGAACTCCTGGCGCTGACCCAGTACCTACCCGCGCGCAGCCGGTGATGGGCCGGCGGCCGCGTGGTCGCCGGCGATTCTGACATCGGCGCCGTGGCAGAATTGGGTGTGACCTGCGATGACGACAGGTCCCCGAGGAACGATCCGCTATCGGCACAGCGCTGGCCGCCCTGATGCGGACGTCGAAGCACGATCGATCGAACCCGGCGAATATCTGCAGGCTTGCACACCGAATCCGTACGGGTTCATCGTGGTGTATGACCGAGAATCCGCGAACTCGCACGTCTTTGAAGGTCGGCGACAAAGTCAAGGTTCATGCCGAGGGCACCTCGGTGTTTACGATTGTGAGCATTGACGGCAACGAAGCGCTGATCGAGTCGATTACGAGTGCGCCGGGGACGTACCCGTTCCACTGCAAGCTCGAGCGCCTCGTCCCGGTCGAGTCCTGAAAACAGTCACAAATACGCCCTGAACTGCTCAAATGACACGTCCCCCTTTCGGGGAGGATGATCCTCCGCGGTGCTGGGCGGTGATCGTACGCGGATCTGGGGTGGAGGCCACGGCGCGGGATCGATGTCGGCCTCGACGCGAGGTCCTGCAGCAGCGGTGTCGAATACGGCACTGCGAATATCCCTGCGGCGCTTGTAGTGGTGACCTCGGTCTGTCCCTGGGCGTCCGGTCGTTGTCGCCGGCGATCAGGACGCTGGGCCTCGACGACGTTCATGATGGGGTGGTGACGGCCCTGGCCTGCGTGGGTCACCACGTCGGGGCGGGTTGTGCCATGCTGGGGGCACGGAGTCGAAGTCGGGGACAACATGACTGTTCATGCATTGGTGCGATCCACGGGCAGGCGCGGCTGGACGTTGCGGTGCAATGTGTGTGAGCACACCTTCGCCGCGGCCGTGGACGGTCGGTCCGAGGCGGTGGCCTTCGCCCGTACCAATGGGTGGATCGTCGGCGAGCGCACGTTGTGCCCGATGTGCGCGGTCACCGACACCGCCCGCCGCACAGCCTGACCCACCGATCCGCAGCACCGACCCGGGGCCGGTGGGGCGGGGTGCCCGGGTTGTGAGGATGAACCGAAAGAGTTCGTCGCGTGTCGAAGGGAAGCAGAGTCTGATGGGGGAGTTGGCTGTAGCGAGCAAGGTGGCTGTGATGGTGTCGTACTGGTGGAGCCGCGGGGACGGTCTCGCCAACCATCTACTCGGTCAGATCCTCACCCGCGCAGCAGGTGTGGGTGAGGTCGACATCACCGATCCGCAGTCCATCGACCGCACCGTGCGGGTCGCGGTTGCCGATCCCGCGGTGCTGGCCGAGCTGGACCAGTGGTGGCGGATGGTCGAAACCCGCCGGGCCGGCAACACCACCCGCAACCCGGGACTGGGTCTGGAGCAGTCGATTCGGTACCTCACCGACCGGCTCGACGCCGCCGCCGTCACACCGGAGGCGCTCGGCGAATGCCGCCGGCAGGTCGCCGCGGTCGATCAGACGATCACCAGCTCCAAGGACCTTCCCGAACTCGTCCACCCGGACGCTCAGATGCTCGATCTCCTCGTTCGCTACCTGGAGGCCCGCTCCCGCGTTCTGGCCCTGGCGTGAACCCACCCGAGTGAGTGCGGAGCCGGCGCGGGCCGCCGACCACACCGGTGACGCCCACCCGATGGCCGCGGTGATGTCGGAGGGGACATGTCGTTACCGCAGAGCACAGCACATAGTGGGCGCGGTGGCTTTAGAGGTTCCAGAGCCCAAGCACCGCGGCCCGCAGGCCGGGGGAGGCGATGCGGTGATCGACTCGCAGCCGGGCACCCGGATGCCCGGCGTCGGCGAGGATCTGCTCCGCGACCGGCACCGGGATCGGGTCCAGGTCCGTGCGGCTGCGCAGCAGGTGCCCGATGGCGCCGGGGGAGCGAGGGATCGCGATCGCCTCGGAATCGACCACGGCAGGGGGATAGAGCCACTCGTGGTCCGCGGCGACGAACACCAGCACGTCACCCCGGCGCAGGCGGCTGTCGGTCTTGTCGTGATGGAACCATTCGAGCTGATACTTCGCGGCCGGCCCGGCAGGGGCGCGGCGGTGGCGCGACTCGGCGGCCCAGGCGTGGTGCTCGGCCGGCCCGGGTTGAAATTCGATGATGTGCCGCAAAAACATCCGGTTCACCTGTGCGGGCAGGAAGCCGGGATCGGCCTGCCCGCGGCCGCTCACCCCGGGGATCGGCACCGCCCGCCCGATCTGCCACTGCGCGACGGCGTTGTCGAGGAATACCTGATCGACCTCGGTGACCTCCTCGATACTGTCGATGAACCCCCGCACCGAGGCAACAAGGTCCGGGTCGTCGGTGATGACCACACCCTCGACGGCGATGGTGGAACCGTGCGAGGCATTCGCGGAGCCGATCACCGCCCACCGCTCGGTGGCGATGACATTGGCGTGCAGGTCCGGCGACGACAGCACCCGCACCCCCGCGTCCCGGTAGTACGCGAGCGCCACCGGGGAGGTCAGGTGTGCGCGAACCGCGGCGCGGGAGGCGTTGACGACGAGGACGTCACCGCCGCGCAGCGGCAACAGGGTGGGCGCGTCCTGGCCCAGGTGGGCGATCGCAGCGCGGCGGGACCCGCGGGTGCGGATGGCCCGGGTGATGTGCGGCCACGGGCTCGGCCCGTGGAAGGTGGTCCCCATATCCGAAAACGGTAGCGGGTGCGCCCACCGGGCCGGGGCCGATCCACCGAACGCGGTCGCACGGGTCGACACCCCGGATCGGGCCGCTGCGCTGCGACGATGACACGTCCCCTTCTCCCGCTTGCGACCGCACTGCGCGGCCCTGCTACGGGTGTGAGACGGGTGCCGTCACGGCCGACGGTCGTTGTGTGGGTTCGGCTCGGCCGCCCGGTGCCACGCGTGCGCGCCGAGGCCGGCGATGAGAAACGCCCACATCGCCAACATCGGCGAATCGGTCGTGGTCGCCGCGTGTGCGATCGATACCGCTGCGGCCGGCACCATGACCCAGTTGCGTCTCTGGTGAAAGCGCTCAATCTGCTTCAGCGCACGGATACTCCCCCTTCGACCTCTTCGGGAGGTGTCGTGTTCGCACACCATGGCACAGGCGACAGGCCGGTACTGCACACCCTACTTGCACAAAGCAATGTCACATTGTAATGTGTGCGTCACGACAACGAGGGGAGATGTACATGTTCACCACTGCAATCGGCCTGGGTCCGGCCGAACTGGAAGCCGCGCGCGCTCGCTACCGCGCATCGATCGGAGGCGGTTCGCACGCCGAGTTCGTCGCCGCCAAGGTCGCCCTGGTCGAGTTGGGAACCGGTCGTAAGGTCTCCGAGGGGGAGATCGACTACCTGTAACCCGGGCAGCGTGCGAGGCCCCGTCATGTCAATTGATGGGGGCCTCCTTCGTGCGGCACGCTGTGGGAGTGTCGGTGCCGCACGGGCGCGGTCGATCTCGATGGTTCGCGACGAACTCACGCTCTCCTTGACTTACAACATGGCAATGCAACATTGTAATGTATGGAAGAGTGAGAACTCGCCGAATGGGGGAGCCGTGACGTGCGAGCTGGAATAGATCGACAAGGCCAACACCGGCGGCCGCGGGATCGTCGAAACAGCAGCAGCGCCTTCGCCGCAGTGCCGGCATGAGCGTGGTCGCACTCGATGCGGTGCAGTCGCATCCGAGGTCGGCGTGAGACGAAACATGTGGGTGCCTCGCGATAGATTCCGACACGAACAGACATCTGCGGTCAGGGAGGGGAGAGAAGAATGCTGACAGTTGCGTATCTCGCACCGGGCCGGTACCGGGCGGTCGATGCTCCTCGAACTCGGAAAGTGTTGGTGAGTAGGGCATGACCGCTGCGAAGGACACCATCGAGCAGCCTGAGGTGAACTGGGGCACCGTCGTTCTCCACCAGTCCGAGCCGTCACGCGCGCACCTGGCCCACGCTGTCGGGTCCACCCTCGGCGTGGTCACCGCTATCGGGGCGATCTCGGCGATGGTTACCACGCTGGCACTGGTGGTCGGGGGAGTGGGAGCGGCCCTTCTCCATTTCGTGTGGGGGACCGTCGACCCGGCGCGGTCGGAGCAGGTGGTCGCGGACTTCCTCGACGTCCTACCGGAAGCCGGGACGACGCTGCTGGTCACGCTGCTGCTGGCCGGCGGGGCGATCGGCGGACTGCAACTCACCGGCCGCCACATCCGGAAACATCGACCGGCCCGGATCACCGGCGCTCAACTGGAGCAGGCCCCGGACGAGTTGCGGCAGCTGATGAGCGACGCCGTCCTGGCCGTCGAGGAGATCAAGGGCTCCCGGGCGTTCCGGGACGGGATGTTCACCGAACTGGACCTGCGGGCGGCCATGTGGGACCTCGGGACCCGGGTCCTGGCCGCCGCAGAGCTGCAGGAGGCGATCACCGCGGCCACCGACACCGCCCCGGGGATGCTCACCTCCGACGATCACCAGGCCTACACCCGGGCCCGCACCCAGATCGAGGGCGCCGCGGCGGCGCTGCGCGACGCGGCGGACACCGTGGCCGGCCTGGACACGGACCTCGCCACCGCCGAGGACACGGTCCGTGCGGAGGAGGAACGTGGCCGCCAGCTCGAGGAATCCTCCGCCCACGTTGATCGCCTGACGCACGCCCACAGCGCCGTTGCGGCGACGACTGCGTCACCCGCGATCGCGGTCACCGACCTCATCGAGACGATCAGTACCCGAGCCCACGCATTCCGGAATCTGCCGCGGCCGTGACCGCCAGATAGCCACCCCGCGTGTCCGTGCGCCTGGGTACGCTGCCGACGCTGCCGTAGGGGAAGTGCGACACCCTGCCTGCACGGGGGATCGCTGGGGCACTCCCACACGATCGAAGTGAACTGAAAAAGTAGGGGGAGGAATGCAAATGAACATCTTCGACGCTCCGGCGCCCGAGAATCTGCATCTGACGAACTGGACAGCCTGGGGTTGGCTGGGCGGATGGGCGACGCTGCTGCTGGCCGTGCTTGTCGGTGCGGTGGCCGTGTTCGCCGCCCGCGCCGCCTACTGGAAACTCGGCGAGGGCTGGTGGTGGCTGGGGCCGCTCGCCGCCGTCTTGTGGGTGGCCTCGATCTGGGTCCTCGCAATAGCCCTGAGCGACCTGAGCCGCCACAGCAGCACCTCTCAGGTGGCGGGCGCGATCTGCTTACTCGGTGCTGTGGTCAGCGCCGCCGCGTTCTACCCGGCGATCAAGGCTGCCGATACCGCGTTCGGGGACCCGTACTACAGCAACGCATCGCGGCTCCGTTTCTTGGTGGGCGCCGTTCCCTCGGTCGGGGTTTTCATCTCGGCGATTACGGTCATGTTCAGTGATTTGCACAGCCGAGGAGACTTGCTCGACGCCCTGTTCCGGCTGGTCATCGGGATCGTGGTCCTGGTCCTCATCATCGGTGGCATCCTGAGGGTTGTTTCCTGGGCGAACGACCGCTCCAGCTACCGCTTTTGACCAAAGCCGAGACGTAGTTCCAGCTCGTCGAGGAGTAGGCGGGCGGCGTCAGTTCAGAACCGGCGCTGCCGGCCAAACCCGAGGCCGCTTCCCACTTCGGTGAGGTGTAGTACGAAAACTCCCATGCGGTTGTATTTCAGATCTGTCTTCGTAGAGGACGGCCTGACGAAGCCGGCCGGGTCAGGCCGTCGTGGGAATGGTGATCTCACCCCTGCCGTCGATGGCAGAGCAGATAGTGCGGGGCAGGTGACCACCCGCAGGAGGCACGGGAATCGCCCGACGGTCGGTGTCGAGATAGAGGCGATAGGCGAGCTGCCCGCGCCGATGTGCGCCGGTGTCCGGGTCGATGGCGCCGAGAAATACCCGTGCGAGCCCGTCTACGGTTGAGAAAATCGCCCGCGCCCACTCGGCAGGCTCCGCGGGGCGAAGATACCGTGGCCGGCCCGTCTGCGCGTCGACGGTGTGCACGATAGCCGTGACAGTGAACCCGAACGCCCCAGGAAACCACTCCTCGGCCGCGACCTCGAACAGAGTTATCGACGTTGAATCCGCAGCTCGATGTCCACTCCGGTGCGGACCGGCGCCGTGATGGTGTGCGGATCCACCACGACGTCACCGGCACCCCGGTTTGGTGGCGCCTTGTCGAGCGTCGGGTCGATCCTGCGGTTCGAAATTTGCAACGGCCGTGGTCAGCGATCTTCGCATTGATATAACAGATAACACTCTGCTATGTTGATACCGGCCGCAGTGGTTCGCCTCTTTGGCTGATCGTGGAGTCAGCGGCTTGAAGCTGCTTGTGCAGTGAACAGTTGACGACTTCGAGTGGGCGCGCGTCGCGCTACGACAGAGGCTGCGCCGCCGCAGGTCGTGCACTGAGGGTGCGTGACCTCGAACTCCATACACTGCGAATTCTGAATCCGATATCGATTGGAAGAATTGAACTCGTTGCGTGTTCGGCGGTCGGTTGGCGATAGTGCAGGCCGGGCAGTCGTGGCCAGGATGTCTCTGCCGACAAATGAATGCAAGAACGGACCGCACTCGCGGTCGAAGAGCACTAAGGACGTTGATGATTGGCAAGCGATCGCGCCATGAGCCGGGCTGTCACGCGGCGTTCTGGCATGGCAGTGTCCAGTGAGGCGATAACACTTGTGGTGGCGGTCCTTATCGGGCTGGCACGGCAGGTCGCGCCATGGCGACCATGAATATGACGGAAAAGCCGCTTAGATTGCAAGGAGTAGGAATGTGACCACCGCAAACTTCGTTGATCGGCCGGCGACCGCGCCGATCGGAGAGGATCTCCGCGGACGAGTGGCTTTCGTCACCGGCGGCACGAGGGGGATTGGAGCCGCAATCAGCCGCAGTCTTGCGTGGCAGGGCGCGACCGTAGCGGCTGGATACGGCTCCCACACAGCGCATGCCGAGCAATTTCGTGCCGATCTCGCCGGGGAGCTGCAAGGTCACGCCGAGTGCAGCGTGCACCAGGGGAATGTTGGCCTTCCAGACGATTGCCGACGGACCATCAACGAGGTGATCGAGCAGCACGGTCGGCTGGACATCCTTATCAACAATGCGGGAATCAATATCGACAAGATCGTCCTGAAGATGTCGGACGACGACTGGATGAAGGTTCTCGCAGTAAATCTTTCTGGAGCCTTCTTTCTCACACAGGCGGCGTTGAAGCACATGGTCGAACGCGGAAGTGGACGCATCGTTTACGTCTCATCGCTGGCCGGTGAGATCGGAAACATCGGCCAGGCGAACTACGCATCGTCGAAATCAGGCTTGTTCGGACTGACGAAGACCGTCGCCCGCGAAGCGGCATTTCAACTCGAGCGCGCCGGCAAGCTGACCGACACCGGCCTCGGAATCACGGTAAATACCGTGACACCGGGTTACGTTGCAACCGAAATGCTCGCATCAGTACCTGAAAAAGTCATCGACAAGGTGAAGTCGTCAATTCCTCTGCGTCGCTTGGGTAGGCCTGATGAGATCGCTCGCGTTGTGCACTTCCTCGCCTCCGATGCGTCGTCCTACATCACGGGCCAGGTCTGGGGAGTCAACGGCGGGATCGACATGTAACGACCACAACCCGCAGTCGGTGCCCCGGAGCTCCGTCGGCGTTGGTCACGTGGGCTCCGACGTCCGGACTGGGGATCCGCGCAGGACGTGTGGGTTGTCCCTTTCCGCTAACGCTACCCAGTGGGATAGCAAAATTCGTCACAGCCGAATACATCATTGCAGTTGACGTTGAGGCGTCCACTTATCGGTGACCACACCCCTCGACAGTCGTCGTCGAAAGCCATTCGGAGAGAAAGAAACAACAAGCATGAATGACACTCCGCTGCAGCGGGAGAGCGTCGAGGAATCAATCGGTGGGGGAGACGACTTCGGCCTCCCCGACCGTCGTGAAGTGCTTGCCGGGATCGTCGCCGCCCTGGGGCAAGGCCGGGTCCTCGCCCATGCGGGGGCCGGACTCGGAAAGGAACTGGCGAAGATCGCGCTCGGAAAGTCCGAGGTGAGACCGGCCAAGGGCGATCGGCGTTTCGGCGACCCGGCATGGTCGTCGAACCCGAGCTACCGCCGAATCATGCAGTTCTATCTTGCCTCGACCGGCGTGCTCGATCGGATCATCGACGATTGGAGTCGGACCGCGAGCGACCCGTCGCGGGCGCAGGCGGCATCGTTCGCTGCAACGATACTTGCCAGCGCGGTCGCGCCGACCAACTACCTGCCGACAAATCCTGCCGCGTTGAAGGAATTGTTCGATACCGGCGGGCATAGTCTCGTGCGCGGAATCGGCAACTACCTCTCCGACCTCAGGACGAACGGCGGTATGCCATCGATGGTCGAACCCGAGGCGTTCGAGGTCGGTGTCGACCTCGCGATCACCCCCGGCGCGGTGGTTTCGCGCGACGACGTCGCCGAGGTGCTGCAATACTCTCCGGCCGGGTCGTCCGTCTACGAGCGTCCGGTGCTCGTCGTCCCGCCCCCGATCGGGCGGTTCTACTTTCTGGATCTGCGACCCGGACGCAGTTTCGTCGAGCATTCGGTCGCCCGTGGAATGCAGACATTTCTGATGTCGTGGAGGAACCCGCAACCGGAGCAGGGTGATTGGACCCTGGACACCTACGCTGCGCGGGTGTCGAGCGCGTTGGACGAAGTCCGCGACATCACCGGCAGCGCCGACGTGAACGTGATCGGTTTCTGTGCCGGCGGCCTCATTACCACCACGCTGCTGAATCACATGACAGCACAGGGTGATACCCGAGTGCACAGCATGTCCTATGCGGTGACTATGCTCGATTTCGAGAAACACGAAAAGTTGGCCGCATTTTCCTCACCCCGACTGCTGAGCTTCGCTGGACGCCGGTCCCGCCGGAAAGGCATCATCAGCGGTCGTGACATGGCCAGTGCCTTCACCTGGATGCGCCCGGACGACCTGGTATTCAACTACGTCGTGAACAACTATCTGATGGGGCGCAAGCCGCCAGCCTTCGACATACTGGCATGGAACGCGGACTCAACAAATCTGCCCGGGGCCCTGCACGTGCAGTTCCTCGACATCTTCGCCAACAACCTCCTGGTGAAGCGGGGTGCGATGGAGGTGCTCGGCACACCAGTCGAGCTGGATCGCATCGACGTCCCGACCTTCGTGACTGCTGCGATCTCCGATCACCTCACGGCGTGGACGAACTGCTACCGGACCACTCAGCTCATTTCCGGCGACAGCACGTTCGTACTCAGCTACTCCGGTCACATCGCCAGCCTGATCAATCCCCCCGGAAATCCCAAGGCACACTACTGGGTCGGCGACGCGCCGGGACCCGACCCGCAGGACTGGTTGGCCGGGGCCGAGCGCACGACGGGCAGTTGGTGGGAGCCCTGGGCGGACTGGGTTTCGCAACGCGCGGGAGGCAAGGTCGAGGCGCCCCCCACACTCGGCAGCGACCAGCACAAACCGCTCGGCCCGGCACCGGGCATGTACGTCCGAGACATGATCCCCGAATAGGCCGATCGCGGCGCCGCCGTGCTTCGTTGTCTCGTTTTCAGACAAGGAGCACGTGGATCGGCCGACCACAGCTGGTTCGGAGTGGCGACTCTGCTACACCGATCTGACGCTGTCGATGCAATGCACCCCCACATCAGCGCCGCAGCGACAACAGGGAGGTGCACACCCCGACCACTGCGAGAACGACCGATATGGTGATGAGAGTCCATACGAATCCGTGCTCGCCGCCACCGTAGACCGACATCAACGTGACGCCGACCGCGCTTCCGGCGGAGAAACCGAGATACCGCAGCACCAGGTTAAATGCCAGGGCGCTGCCGGTTTCGTGCGCGGGAACGTGCGGGACGATCAAGACGGGAAGCGACGAAAAGGTCAGGCCACCTCCGAGTCCGGCGACTGTCATCCACGCGACAACCCACACGAGACTGCTGTGGCAGAAGGCGAGACCCAGGGTAGAACACGTCAAAGCCGCGACGCCGAGGGGCAGCACCAGCCCGAAGCCCGCTCGCGCGCCAATGGCCAGCGCCACACGGCTGCCAGCGATGCTCGTTACCGAGTACGGCAGAATTAGCAGACCAGCAACGCTGATCGACTGGTCGAGTCCCCATGTTGGATCGGAGCTTTGGACCAGCACAATAGACAGGGGGAGGAGCGTGTACATGCCAACGCCTGCTCCGACTGCCACGAGGTTCGGGGCCGCGACGCCCGGTTGAATCGCCAGACGTAGGTCCACGAGCGGATAGTGCCGGCGCAACGTCCATGCGCACCAGATGAGCACACCGGCCACGCCGAGGATACCCAGACCTACTGTCCGGATCGATGCCCAGCCCCAGCTCTCGCCTTGACTGATGGCCAGTAGCGCAGCACTGGAGCCGATCGCCAGGATGACCGCCCCGGCCCAGTCGACCGGGATTCTCGCCGTCGTCGGCGAAGCCGGGATGAGTGGCACCGCAAGGACGAACGTGGCCAGACACAGTACCGCTCCGGTCCAATATGCGGCCGAGAGCCCCGCCGCCTGCGCGATGATCCCGGTGACCGGGTAACCGAGACCGGCACCGGCCACAGAGCACACCGAAAGCAGTGCGATCGTCGACGACACGCGCCGTCCACGAAGGACGTCACGCGCCACCGCGAGCGCCAAAGGGGTCAGTGCGATACCCACACCCTGTAAGGCCCGCCCGATGACCAGAACGGTGAAGTTGGGGGCTACCGCCGAAAGCACTGTCCCGAGAGAGACCATGACGAGCCCGGCGAGGATCGTCGGCCGACGCAGCGTCCCCGCTCCGAGTCTGCCGACGACCGGGGTGGTGGCGGCCGCGACGAGCAACGTCGATGTCAGTGCCCACTGCGCATCGGTCAATTCGACCTCGTATCGGTCGGCGATGGCAGGAATCAGCGGCGCTCCCAGACTGCTCACGATGCCGGTGATGGTGGTGAGCATCGCCAGCGTGAGCATCAATCCGTGGTGTTTCTCCGGGCGGTGGTCCAGTCTCAGCGAGGTACGCGTCGAATCGAGTTCATCGACCTCTTTGTGCTGCTCAGGCCCGCTGTACACATCTCTCGCGTCGGCGTGGCAGGTCATTCACACGGGGTCGATCGAGGAGATGAGCCACCGACCGTCGACCTTCTCGAGGCCGATACGAAGGCGCGCACCGTCAATCTTCGGCGTTTGCTGGTCGGCAGCGGTTGTCGACTGGTTGATGAAGGCGAGCACCGTTGCATGCGCCTGGTCGGCATCGACTACCGAGGCATCCTGTACAGCCGTGGTCGTGACGATCTTCCGATCGGCGGCCGACGGACGGACGGCGGAGTCGACCAGTTGCTGGAAGTCCGACTTGAAGTCTCCGGTCAGGGCATCGGTCGCGCCGGTGAGCGACGCGTCGAGGGTGTCGTAGCTGTAGGAAAGAACCGTTGGCAGGAGATCGCGGGCGGCTCCCACGGCGTCTGTACGAGATGTGTCGGTGGTCTCCATGGCGCGCACCTTCCCGAAGAGCACGGCGCCGATTGCGGTGAGCGCGCAGAGGATGAACGCCGAGCACCCGATTGCAAGAACCCGCCGGCGGCTCCTTCTTGCGACTGGGCGGCACGGTTCGATCGAGATCTCCGTTGTGGTGTCTGTTGGCTCACCGGACGACGTCGAATCGGTAGGAAGCCCGTCCTGTGGTGTGGCGGATGATTTCATGGTTGTGCTCTCGGTGGTGGTCATGCGACGAACTCCAGATTCGAGATCATCCAGCGGTCGTTCTCTTGGGTGAGACTTATTCTCATGCGGAAATGTCGTTGTTCGCCGTCTGGGGCCTGAGCGTTCTTGACTGTGGCGGTCACTGCTGTCAGGACCTGTGCACTTGTCGGGTCCTCGTGAACGACGCCAGCCTCGATGACGTTTCCTACCGAATCGACCTTGCTGTCACTGACCATCTGGGTAACCGTTGCTGCTTGCTGAGCGAATTGGTCCCTGAATGCACCGGTGGCCATGCTCAGGACGTGGTCGATATCGGCCTGCGTAGTTTCGGCTTTGATGCTCGTGAGGCCGATCGCGGTATCACGAGCCACGTCGAGCACGGCCGCGCGCCGTGCGTCGGCTCGGTTCGCGTCCTGCAGCCTGCCCCACAGGGTGGCTGTTACGACGGTGGCCACGACGATGGCCGCGACGAGAACGAACATTGTGGCACCGAAGGCTTTGTGGTGGGCCAGGTACCTCCGTCCACGCGTGAGCGCGGTCCATGCCGATCCCCTCTCCGGCCCGGCTCGCGTCGCTATCGACTCGGCGTCTTCGTCCACCTTGTGAGGGGATCGAGGGCCCGCGTGATCGATGAGTCCCACGGCAGTGTCCGAACCGGCATCTACTTCAGAATCAGATTTTTCCATGTTTCCTTCTCCATACCTTCCTCCTTTGCGGACACGGTGCCCAGCAGATACAGCCGCCCATCCGGACCTGACAACAGCCCAGTTCGCGGGTCGTAGGTGGTTTTCCAATCGCTGGTCTGTGCCTGAAGTCCCGAGCTGACAGGAGCGCCATCGGGCCCCGGTGCCGGCGTACCCGCCGATGCGGACGACGACGGCGGGAGCGCGGGGAATCCCGGCGACGACAGCGTGACGGCGGGAACCGAGCCTACGGGTACGGGCTGGCTGCCTCGAGGCCTACCGAGGCACTCCTCGAAGTAGGGGGTCCGAAGCTCTTGGTCGTTCGCACACGGGGTGTTGCGTGCTCCACGCACGTCCCGCGGATCGTCCTGGGCAACCTTGCAGTACATGTCGGCCGGTTGCGGTGCCGGGCTGACGTCCTCCCACGCTCGTTGCTCGGACATAGGATTAAATCCCTCGTAGCACGGGGGCGGGTCGTTCGCCGTTGTGCGCACCCGAAGTCGGATGGACGTTCCCTCGTCGGTGTGGATGAAGGCCGTCTGCAACGCGGCGACTACAGCGGGATACAACACCAGGGACTGCGTGAGTCCCGGAATCTGGAGTCGCAGAACTTCTCCAGTGGACGTGAGATTGTCGAGCAGCACCGGCAACGACTGGGATATCCCCGCTTCCAGGTCGGTGATTGCTGTCGCCGTCGTGGGAGCGTCGTCGACGACTGCCCGCAGATCGTGGTCGCTGCGCGCTACTTGCGCAGTGAACGACGCCATATCCCTGGTCAGTGATTGAATGTCGGCATTGACAGAACTCTGGGTCTGGAGGAACGGCGGAAGCTCTCGGAACACTTCGCCGGATGCGTCGGCGTGTTCGACGGCCTTGCTGACGATGGTGTCTCCGTGCGAAATGAGTTCCCGTATGTCCTGTTCGGCACCCTGAAAAGCGGTGGACATCTCATCGAGAAGCACAGCGGAACTGTCCGCCGGGATCGCTCGTGCAAGCTCGGTCACGCTCGTCAGCATGTTCGTGATGGGCTCTTGCGGGGTCGTACGGTCGGCGGGGATGACCGCACCGGCTTGTAGGAAGGGCGGGTGGTCGGTTCCGGAGGTGAGCTCGACATACTGTTCGCCGACGGCGGTTGAACTGCGAATCGTGGCGTGCACGTCGGCCGGAATCGACGTGGCGTCGTCGAGGGACAGGTCGAGTCGAGCGCCGGTTCCATGAAGTGCGAGGCCGCCGACCTTGCCGACCTCGACACCTCGCAGGGTGACCAGGGCACCGACGTAGATTCCGGTCGCATCGGTGATCTCCGCGGAGACGTGATACTGCTGAAATCCCATCAGGCGTGGAAGCTTCAGGTACTGAACTATGACGACAGCTGTGGCCACGACCGCGATGATGGCGAAGGCGGTGAGCTGCATTTTGATCAACCGTGTGAACATGTCAGTTACCCTGCCCGGGGAGTGGAAGAGCGGGAATCAGCAACGATTGCAACGGATCCGGTGTTCGTCCCGCATCGGCTGGTGGCGCGGTCACGATCGGGGCGGTGGCAAACGCCCCACCCAGGTCCTTGGTGGTGAGATTGAAAGTGCCAGCAGCGCTGAGATAGTCGCCTTTGAGGACATTGTCGTGAGTGCTGACCGGAAACAGCAAGGTGAGGATGATGTCGGCGGCGTTCGGTAAGTCCGGAGCAGCGGTCACCAGGCTGTCGAGGATCGGCTGAAGGTCCGACATGATCGACAGCAGCGATTCGCGTGATCCCTCGACAGCCTGGTTGCCGAGATCTCCGAAGGTCGCCATGGCGCCGGCGGCGTTGACGATGTCGTTCGACTGTCTATTCAGCACGGACAAACCGGGTTCGAGTCGTTCAATGGCACTGCCGAGTTCGACCTTTTGATCTGTGAGGCTCTTACCGAACGTGTCCATCTGATCAATCAGGCCGGTGATCTCATAGCGCTGGGTGTCGAGAGTTCCGACCAGTGCGTTGAGCTGGTCGATGAGGTTGCGCACGGTTCGATCGTTCCCGCCGAAGGACTTGTTCATCTCGACTGTGATGGTTCGTAGGTGGTCGACGGCGCCGCCGTTGAGCCAGAGTGACAACGAACCGAGTAGCTCCTCGGTCTCCGGGAACTTGGAGGTGCGATCGAGCGGTATCACGGCACCGTCGCCGAGGTGGCCGGTGCTCTGTCCATTCGGTGGGACAGCGAGCTCGACGATCTGGGCGCCGAGGAGGCTCTTCTGGCTCACCGCCGCTGTGGTGTCGGCCGGCAGGACGACGTCGCCGCGTATCCCGACCTCCACAACCGGTTGCCAGCCGTCCAGGCGGATCGACTTCACGGTTCCGACTGTGACGTCGTTCAACTTTACTTCCGAATTCGGAACGAGGTTGGCGACGCTGTCGAACTGGAGTGAGACGGTGTAGCTGTCCTCGCCCGTTCCTTCACCAGGCAGGACGATGGAGTTGACACCCTTGAACCCGCACCCGGCGAGGGTGGCGGCGGCGAGGGTGAGGGCGGTGCATGCGCTGATGCGGCGGAGTGTGCGGCTCACTTCTGTCCTCCCGAAATTCCGAAGAGGGATCCCAGTGCGCCGGTAGTAATGGGTGGTGTCCCGGGAACAGGCGCTGCTGCGGCACCTGGCGGTGCTTGGTCGGTAGTGCCTGGGCGGTTCAAGATGTTGAAGCCCACCGGTAGATTCGGGTTGTCGAACTGCTTGAGATACGGGTCGAGAGATGCGCGGCAGTCGTCGAGCGTCCCCCCGAGGGAGAAGACGGTCTGACACACGAATGTCGGTACATCGCCAAAGTGTGGCAGCGCGAGTCTGCCGGTGAAGGATCGCGAATTCGGGTCGTAGATGTTGTAGAAATTGGCCAACGTGATCGGGAGCGAGTGCAACACGTTGGCCAGTGCTGTCTGGTTTTCTTGGACCATGGTCGCGACGTCGCTGAGTTGGCCGACGCTCGACTGGATTCGGTCCTTGTTCTGCAGGACGAAATCGGACACCGCGCGCAGGGCCTCATCCAGCTGTGTGAGCGCTTCTGCCATCCGACCGCGATTATCATTCAGCAATGCGGCAATCGAGGCCAACTGCGATGTGAGAGTTTGTATCTGCGCGTCACTCTGGTTCATCGCACGAATGAACTTGTTGAGGTTGTCGACCGTCGCGAACAGGTTCGTGCTGCTCCGACCAATGGTTGCCGCGGCCTCGTGTAACGCGGATATGGACTCGCGAAGTGATTGGCCATTGCCTTCGAATCCAGCAGCGGCACTGTCGACGAACCGCGCGAGGGAGCCGGTTCGGTCACTGTCCTGGGGCCCGAGCGCGTCTGTGAGGGTTGTCAGTTCATCTTTGATCTGGTCCCATTCGACCGGCACCGCTGTGCGGTCGATGGGAATGTCGGCGCCGTCGGTGAGCTGGGATCCGCCCGTGTAGGCAGGTGCGATTTGGACGTATCGCCCGCTGACGAGGGCGGGGGCGACGATCGCGGCCATCGCGTCGGCCGGCACTTTGCGGTTGCCGTCGAACTCGAAAGTCACGACGACTTCGTCACCGTGTGGCTCGACCGAAGTGACTTTTCCTACCTTCACGCCGAGGATGCGTACCTCGTCATCGGTGTAGAGTCCGCTGACTCGTTCGAAGTGCGCGGTGACCCGTGTTGTCGGTGCGACGTGGTTCCACGCGGTGATCGTGCCGAATCCCATGGTGATGACTGCGACGATGCCGATCGCAAGGTATGCCCACCGCCTTGTGCGGCTGGTCGTAGGGGACATCAGTTGCCTCCCGTCATCAGTTCCGGCAGGCCGGGAATCAGGTTGGTCGGAGCGAGGTTCGGGATGTACAGGTTGAATCCGGGGAAGGCGGACAGAACTTCCCCCAGGGCACGGAGAACTCCGGCACCACCGGTCAGAGTCCCCGCGACCGACTCGCGGTTGCGTTGGAGGAGCGCGAGCGCTCCGTCCAGTTGATCCAGTGCGGGACGGAGTTTTTCCTGATTGTCGGTCACGGTTCCCTTCAACTGCACCGACAGGGCCGAGGTGTTGCTGAACAGTTGGTCGAGTGCCTGGCGTTGTTCGTTCAATGTCGATATCAACGTCGAGCCGTCGCCGATGAGTTGCTGGATTTGGGTATCTCGGCTCGCGAGGATTCCGGACACGCTGGCGGTACTCGCCAAGAGATCCTCGACCGCCTGGTCGCGGCCTCCGACAGTCGCCGAAATACGTTTCATTCCGTCGAGAAAGGGCCGCATCTCGTCGGAGGTGTCGTCGAAGGTCTGAGAAAGGACATCCAGGTACTCCGATACGCGAGGAGTATCGATGTCGCTCACGTTCTTCGTCAGATCCTCCAGCGCGGCCGCGACGTCGTAGGGTGGCGTCGTGCGGTCGAGCGGGATCAGCTCGTTGTCACCCAGTTGCTCGTCGCCGTCCGGCACCACCTGCAGCGCCTTGCGGCCGAGCGGGGTTTGCGCCTTGATCTGGGCAGTGGTGAGATCACCAAGCTCCACCGAGTCGTTGTCGATGGTGAAGGTGACCTGTACCCAGGTGTCCATCAACTCGACCTCGTCGACCTTGCCGGCGTGGAGCCCCGAGACGATAACGCTGTCGCCGGATGCGATGCCCCCGGCCTCGGTGAACGCGGCACGATAAGTTCTGCCGCCGAACGAGCCCATGCCTCCGTTGATCGTGAGGACGGCAACGAGGCTCACCAAGATCACTGCGGTACCAACGAAACCGAGGCCGGCTGCGCTCCAGCGGGGGAGTCGTAGTTGTTTCATTTCACCGGCTCTCCGTTGCAGCGGGCAATGTCACTGTTGATCCACGGAGTCTTGACATCCTGACCTAACGGGTCGAATTGGAAGCGCAGGTTGCAGAGGAAGAAGTTGAAGAAGTCGCCGCTGACCCCGATCCGGCTGATTGCTCGGTAGGTCTCCGGTAGCTCTTGCAGCGTGCCTTCCAGCGAAGCGGTGTTGTCGTTGATCGTGGTCGAGGTTTGCTGGAGTTTCGGCAGAGTATCCTTCAGATCAGGACGGACCTGCGACAGCAGATCCGCCGCCGATGACGTCAGACCGTTGATCTGCACCACAGCCTGCGATACCGGGTCGCGACCCTCCGACAGAGCAGAAACCAATCCCTGCAACTGGTCGATCAGGTCGGTGACTGTGCGGTCCCGACTACTGATGACGCCGAAGCCGTCACGAAGGTTGGTGATGACCTGACCGATGACCTGGTCGCGATCCGCCAGCGTCGATGTGAGCGAGGCCGTCGACGCCATCAGTGTGGCAATCGAACCTGACTCACCCTGGAATGCGGCGATGAGCGATCCGGTCAGGGAATTGACCTGTGCGGGATCGAGGGTACGGAACAGTGGCTTGAAGCCACCGACAAGTACGTCGAGATCGACGGCCGGGCGCGTGCGCTCGACCGGGATCGTCCCACCTTCGGGGAAGGGGCCTGCACCATGACCACCGTCGCCCGGTAGGAGTTCGAGATAGCGATCGCCCACCAGATTCTTGTACCGAATCGCGGCCTCGACGCTCTCGGGCAGCTCAGGCGCATCGGACACGTCGAAGGTGACTCGCACTTCGTTCTGATCGGTCAGCTCGAGATCGCCCACGGTTCCGATCCGGACCCCGCCGATACGGACCTCCTGGTTCGGCTTCAGGAAGGACGCATCGGTGAATATGGCGTGATATGTCGCTTTCGGACCGCCAGTCTGGGTTTCGTTCAGCGCGAGCCCGAGAACGGCTGCCGCGATGGCCGCGACCAGGAAGAAGATCGACAGTTTCACCGTCGTTGCAAGGTTTTTCATGGGTTGCCGGCCCCCTTGGTTCCGAGATCTCCGAACAGGAACTGCCCGAGTTGAATCCACCCGATTTGAATGTTGTTGTTCTTGGCCGGGTATGGGTTGGCGCCGGTGTCGTAGGCGACGTAGGGGACAGAATCCGGATTTGCGTGCGGCAGGCCGTGGCAGTCCGGGCCCGTGTCGACACCCGTCTTCGGCAAGTCACGCGGGTATTCATAGGCGGGAAGCCCAGGAACGAAGCCCAGTTCCGCGCTCATATTCTTCTGGACGCCTCCGTATCCGGGCCCACCCATTACCGCGCGCCACTGGTCGGCGTTGTAGGAAGAGCCCGCGACCAGGCAGGGCACCACCGGCGAATAGCGCTTCAAGACACCAACCGTGGGCTCGAGAACGTCCAGAGTGGTGATGAGCCGACCGCCGTTGTTACGCAGAAAATCGGAGTTGTCGTTACCGAACTTCGTCATGGACAGCCAGAAGGCGCCGAACTGCGCCTGCCGTTCTGTCACAGTCTCACTTGTGATCCCGACATTCGACATGGTCTCGATGAGGGGAGGGAAGGACTGTGAATAGTCGTGAACCACTTCGGTTGCGGCAGGCAGCGTATCGACCACGGCAGGAAGATTGGGATTGAACCTGTTGAGGTACTCGTCGAGTTTGCGCATGATGTTCGAAATTTGATCGCCCTTACCGTCGACGGACCTGGCAACGGACCCGAGCGCGGTGTTCAATTTCTGTGGATCGAGGGCCGCGAGTGCCTTCATCACCGCATCGAAGGTCGAATTCAGCTCGACGGTGACGTCATCGGTGGCGAGAACCGTATTCGGCCGGAGGTGGTTCTCGGGGGTGGCTTCCGTGTCGGAGATCAGATCGACGAACTTGACCCCGAAAACTGTCGGCGGAACAATTCGGGCCTGGATATCGCCGGGAATCTCGGAGATGCGGTCGGGGTCGATGTTCAGGTGCAGCCGCGCGCCGTCGGCGTCCACATCGATATCGCCGACGGTGCCGACGGGCACGCCGCGGAGTTTCACGGCTGCGCCCGGTTCCATGAGAAGGCCGGCGCGCGGCGACATCAGGGTCACGATCTCCGATCGTGTGAAGGCTTGGTTGAACTGGGCGATCGCCGCCGCCACCATCGCGCCGACAACGATGACCGCGGCGAAACCGAGAAGGGGCAGCCGCTGGGAGTGTCGAGTTCGTGTGGTCACGGTCTACCCCGTGATGTGCACAGTCGAGGCGCCACCGTAGATGGCGAGATCCAATACGAGATCGATCATCATCACCGATATCAGCGAGGACCGGACGGCGCGCCCGACGGCTTCACCGACGCCGGCGGGCCCCCCGGAGGCGTGATACCCGTGGTAGCAGTGATTAGCCATGACGAAGATGGCCATGACCAACGCCTTCACAAAAGACCAAAAGATGTCACTGGGTATCAGGAAGACACTGAAGTAGTGATCGTACGTGCCACCGGACTGTCCATAACCCGCGGTGACAATGAGGCGCGTCGCGATGAGCGAACCGATCAGCGCCAGGCAGTAGAGCGGGACGACGGCGATCGATCCAGCCAGAATGCGCGTCGTGACGAGAAAGGGCACGGATGGCACAGCCATGACCTCGAGCGCATCGACTTCCTCACTGATTCGCATCGCGCCGATTTGCGCGGTGAATCCGGCGCCGACGGTGGCCGTCAATGCGATGCCGGCGATGACCGGCGCGACTTCACGTGTGTTGGAGTACGACGCAACGAATCCCGCGAGTGCTTCGATGCCGACGTTCGCGAGGGAACTGTAGCCTTGGAGTCCTACTTCCACTCCGATCGCTGCGGTCATGAACACGACCACGACGACAGTGCCGCCGATCACCGCGAGACCACCGGTGCCGAGACTCACCGACGCCAGCAGTCGCATGACCTCCTTCCAGTACCGCCGAGTCGCGTGAGGCACTCCGGTGGCGACATGACCGTAGAAGTCGGCCTGTGAACCGATTTCTGTCAGCTTGCGGACAGGCGCTCGATATATGAGGTGAAGCCGCCTGCCCATTCGAGACGTGGGATACACGATGGTTGCGCCCCTAATACTTTGACTGGAGGAAGATTGCGGAGATGATCGAGTTGGCCAGAAAGAGCAGCATGAAGCTGAAGACGACCGTCTGGTTCACGGCGTCCCCGACGCCCTTGGGCCCACCTTTGGCCTTGATACCCAGGTAGCAGGCAACCAGACCGGCGAGCAGCCCGAACACTGCTGCCTTCAGCTCACTGACGAGGAAATCGACAAGATTGACCAATAGCGTCAAACTCGCCACGAATTGGCCGGCGCTGGCGTTCTGAACGAGCACGGTGAACAGGAAGCTTCCGGTGAGACCGACAACTGTCACTATTCCGTTCAATGCCAGCGCTACGAGGGTCGAAGCGATCACACGCGGCGCTACGAGGCGCTGCACGGGATCGAGACCGAGAACTTCGATTGCGTCGATCTCTTCGCGGATCTTTCGGGCACCGAGATCCGCGCATATTGCGGTTCCGCCTGCTCCGGCGACAACGAGGACGCTGACGAGAGGTCCGATCTCGCGGACCACCGCCATGCCTGCGCCCGCCCCCGACAAGTCGGAAGCCCCGAGTTCTGCCATCAATTGTGTGAGTTGGAAGACGACGATCACACAGAAGGGAATGGCCACCATAATGGTGGGGACAAGTGCGACACGAGCGATGAACCAGGATTGAGCGATGAGTTCCTCGACTTCGAACGGCCGACGGAACATGTGCTTGAACGTCTTCCCGCTCATGCGATAGAAACCGCCGACATCACCGGCGACCGTCCATATCCCGCGACGAGCAGCCTCGGATGCGGTGCGCATCCTGGTCGTCACCACAGCCGGACTGCCTTGTCTGCCCTCGCGGCCGCCGGCGATAGAGCGATGAGCGGGTACGTATCGTGTGGAGTCGTCGTCATTGTCACGTGTGTCCTCCAGTAGGAACGGCCTCCGGACGGCGTGGTCACTCTGTCTGCGTGCCGTCGCGGAAATCTGATCGCACAGTCATGGGCACCGCGTCGCTCCCCGCCGATACTCGTCATTCCGGGCGTCGGCTGGCTGCGACTTGCCCCACTCCTGCGCTTCGGGCGGTCACAACAAGCAACCGTGTCGTGGGACATAGTTCTGCGGGTTTGTGCGCTGACACACACTAAAGCGTACTATGTTATAACGTCAAGGTTGAGATTGGGTTGCGGTGATAATCCCCTGCGCCGCCCAGGTCGGAGTGCTATTTCCCCCGAGACGGCCACTGGCCGAGAATGTCTCGAGCTTCTCCCCGCATTTCGCCATTTCGCGGCACAGGTGCGAACTGATCCGGGGGAGTTCGACTCTTCGAAAGTTCTGCTACTCGGGGTTTCCTGTTATCACATATTGCTTTATGGTAACGAGTCGACAGTGGCTGGTGCGGACCAGCCATGGCAAGGGCGCAACTTGCGTGTCACCCTCCCCTGAACTCGTCCAGGGTTCCCGCACTGTGTCCGGGTGAACCGAACAGGCCGTGGCCGGTGCATCGGTGTAGTAGTTCCGTTTCAGTGCAAGTGGATCACAGGAGGTAAACATGGGTGTAGAGGTTGCGGTTCAAGACTTGACCAAATCCTTCGGCTCGCAGCGGATCTGGCAGGACGTGTCGTTGACTTTGCCGGCCGGTGAGGTCAGCGCGTTACTGGGCCCGTCGGGTACGGGTAAGTCGGTGTTCCTGAAGTCGCTGATCGGTCTGCTCCGCCCGGAGCAGGGCTCGATCGTGATCGACGGCACCAACATTCTCGAGTGCTCGTCCAAGGAGCTCTACGAGATCCGCAAACTGTTCGGGGTGCTGTTCCAGGACGGTGCTCTGTTCGGGTCGATGAACCTGTACGACAACGTGGCGTTCCCGTTGCGCGAGCACACCAAGAAGTCCGAGTCCGAGATCCGCAAGATCGTGATGGAGAAGATGGAGCTTGTCGGCCTGCTCGGGGCTGAGGACAAGCTGCCCGGCGAGATCTCCGGTGGTATGCGCAAGCGTGCCGGGCTGGCCCGGGCGCTGGTGCTGGACCCGCAGATCATCCTCGTCGACGAGCCGGACTCGGGTCTGGATCCGGTCCGCACTACGTACATCTCGCAGACGTTGATCGACATCAACGCGGAGATCGATGCGACGATCCTGATCGTGTCGCACAACATCAATCTGGCGCGGACGGTGCCGGACAACATCGGGATGTTGTTCCGCCGGCATCTGGTGATGTTCGGTCCGCGGGAGGTGTTGCTGACCAGTGAGGAGCCGGTGGTCAAGCAGTTCCTGAACGGCACGATGATCGGTCCGATCGGGATGTCGGAGGAGAAGGACGAGGCGCAGATGGCGCAGGAGCAGGCGATGGTCGATGCCGGGCATCATGCCGGTGGTGTCGACGATGTGGAGGGGATCGTTCCGCAGATGAAGGCGACGCCGGGGATGCCGTTCCGGCAGGCCGTGGCCCGCCGGCAGGAACGCGTCCGCGACATCATGCATACCCTGCCCGAGAACGCGCAGAGCGCCATCCAAGAAAGCTTCGACGACACTATCGTGACAATGGATTTCGGAGGCGAGCTCACCGAATCAATCTATGAAGAAGCGGTAGATTCGCCCTCGACTGGGCGCGACTGGAGCTATGCGCCGTAGACGTCGCCCCTTGCATTGGTTACACGACAATTCTCCAATCAGAATGTCGTGACGAATGGGGACGCCCCGCGCCGGGATGCCGGTGCGGGGCGCCCGTCGTTTTCAGGGTCCTAGCGGTGCTTGAAGACGGGCGAGCGCTTCTCGACGAACGCCGCCATGCCTTCCTTCTGATCCTCGGTGGCGAACGTCGAATGGAACACCCGACGTTCGAACCGGACCCCCTCGGTGAGCGTGGTCTCGAAGGAGCGGTTCACTGCTTCCTTCGCCATCATCGCGACCGGAAGGGACATCTCGGCGATGATCGTCGCCGTCTGCATCGCCTCGTCGAACAGGTCGGCGGCGGGCACGATCCGCGACACCAGCCCGGCACGTTCGGCCTCCTCGGCGTCCATGTTCCGGCCCGTCAGACACAGTTCCATCGCCTTGGCCTTACCGACGGCGCGGGTCAGCCGCTGCGAGCCGCCGATTCCGGGGATGACGCCGAGCTTGATCTCCGGCTGACCGAACTTCGCGGTGTCGGCGGCGATCAGGATGTCGCAGA
>NZ_JARJBD010000103.1:0-33587 GCF_029269925.1 Rhodococcus sp. T2V | reverse complement strand
CAACGCCGATCAACGCCAGGTCCAGTGGCACTTCACCACCGACGACGCCCGCATCGAACTCCGCCACCTATATCCCAACACTTAGCAGCGACAGTCTACTAGTGTTCTGAGTCAGGAAGTTTGTTCATAATTGAAGACTCGGCAGATGACGCGTACCGAGAGACCGAAAGCCGAGCTGAAATTGTCCAACGCCGAATGTGCCGTACTGGGCGCGGCGCTCGCCGACACCTCAGGCTTGGGTGACATGCCGCGATCGGTGATCGACGCGCAGATCGCCGAGGTGGTGGGTTTGTATTTTGGATCCGCCAGAGCGGGCATGGTGTCTGGGTCGACTGGGGGTCCTCCTGCGTGCGGAGGCGAAGTTCCCAGATCCAGGCGCTCGACCGATCGCAATCGGTGCTGCCGATGTTGCCGGTGTCCTGCAGCGGACGACGTCGGACTACGTGCGCTCCGGCCACGCTTTTGTTCGCCGCCGTCAATATCCCTCGGGACAGGGTGATCGGTTCCTGCGCCGCCGGCATCGTGCCGACGAGTTCAAGAAGTTCCTGATCACACTTGGAAGGCAGCCATCGCTGGTCTCTGCCTCGACGAGTTCGGCACCGTCAATCTGAAACCCCACCCGGACCGACGGTGGGCGCAGCGCCGCGGCAATCACAAGGACCCGGAGCGAGCACCGTGGCGCCGACGGCGGGCGACCTACACCCGACCGCACAGAGTCCGACACCTGCGCGCCGCCTACGACCTCGGCAAGGTCAAGCTGTGCGGCCACACCACGGCGACGAAGAACCGCCGAATTCCTCTCCGCGGTCAGGGATCCCGAACTCTGATCGGGTCCGCCGATCAACTCGCGACCTGGGCCGGCCTGGCACCGAAAACCAAGGATTCCGGCGAACACACCGGCCGCCTGCACACGCCGCAGCGTTACAGCCGACGCTTGCGGCGGGTGAAGGACATGTCGGCGCTGACCACGGTCCGCTGCGCCGCCGCCTCGTATCCGCGCACTCGACCCCGGAAATCAAAGCGTGGTTGGCACACAAGAACCGCCGCCGGTGGCACCTGCACTACACCCCAACGTCGAGCTCCTGGCTGAACCTGATCGAACGCTGGTTCAAAGAACTGACCGACAAGCGGCTGCGCCGCGGCGTCTTCACCAGCGTCACCGACCTTGCCGACGCGATCACCACGTGGGCACAACACTGGAACAAGGAACCCAAACCCTTCGTGTGGAAAGCCACCGCGGAAGACATCATCGCCAAAGTCCAACGCGGCCGCACCTCCCTCCACAAGATCAAATCGCAGACAGACCACTAGCCTTTCGCGTCGAGCTTCTGTGGAAGCCGGACGAGCTTCCCCAGTCCGCCGTTGTCCGCGAAGTTCAGCTCGACGAGCAGGAGCTGGGCGATCAGTGAGCGGACAGTCGGGTTGTCCTGATCAACAGTGACGCCAATGCTCGTGTGTATGCTGTGGAACCGGATGACGCTCCCGATGACGCGTTCATGCGGCGGGGAGGGCGACGCCGGTAATGCGCTCTGCCTCGGCCCACAGGCGAGCGGCAACCTCCTCGTCCTGTCCGCGCTTGGACACCGACGCCGACGCGGGGCGCCCGACCATGCCGAACCGGGGACCGTAGTAGCCGCCCTGTGTCACATCCGCCGCAGTGGCGGCGTACAGCATCGGGTCGGCGCCGGCTTCGGCGGAGTGACGTGGGGTGATCAACGCGGCAATCCGCAGTAGAAGCGGCTGCCGGCCGCCGAGCTGCGTGCCATTCTCGAAGATACTGGTCGACGCGTTGCCCGGGTGCGACCCCAGAGACAGCAGATTCCAGCCGCGCGCGCTCGCGACCCGCGCGAGCTGCTGGCTCAGCAGCAGGTCGGCGAGCTTGGACCGCGCGTACGCGCCGATCGGGCTGTAGTCCCGCTCCCAGTTGAGGTTGCCGAAGTCGATGGGCGCCTGGTTGCTGCTGGACATCGTCACCACTCGCGGGGCCTTTGCTTTCAGCAGCGCCGGGAGCAGGCGCATGGTCAGCGCGAACGGGCCGAAGAAGTTCGTGCCCAGCTGCATCTCGAACCCGTCGACGGTCTCGTGCCGCTCGGGGAGCATCATGACGCCGGCGTTGTTCAGCAGCAGGTCGACCGGGCGCCCGTCGGCGATCACGGCGTTGGCGAACTCCTTCACGCTGGCCTGGTCGGCCAGATCCAGACGGCGCACCTGCACATCTGCGCGGGGATGCGTGGCGAGGATGTTCTTCTTCGCCTGCTCGCCCTTGGCGGCGGTGCGCACCGCGATGATCACGGTCGCGCCGGCGCCGGCGAGCTTACGGGCCGCTTCTTTGCCGGTGCCGCTGTTGGCGCCGGTGACGATGGCGAGCTTGCCGCTTTGGTTCGGGACTTCGTAGGTCATGCCCAACTCCTTTTAGAGACTGGTGGTCTGTTCACGCTCTCAAATCTAACACACCAACGGTCTTTAAACAAAAGACTATCGGTCTTTACTATTCGAAGCATGATCATGGACTTCCAGCAGGCGCGGAGCGAGGAACAGCCCGAGTTGCGGCGGCAGACGATCCTGTCCACGACGACGGGCACGCTCACGGAGATGCCGGTGTCGCAGGTGAGCCTGAATGAGCAGCCGCCGCGTGGGGTGGCGAAGTCGAACGTGCTGCGCTACTTCGAGTCGCGCGAGGCGATCTGCTGGAGTTGCTCGGTGCGGAGGCTCACGAGCGGGTCGCCGACGTGCTCCGGGAGGTTAACGGCAATGCCGCGCAGTTAGGGCGGCGGGTCTGTTGTCAAGTGGGCTAGTATGAGGATGCTGATGCTGATCTCGGCGTGGTAGTTGGTGCGGCCGATGGCGCCCTTGGCTCGGTGTTTGGAGATTGCGCGCTTCACTACGCGGGGGCTGACTCGTGTTCTGCGCGTGGGCATTAGATCGGTGATTACGGCGCGGCCGATGGCGCCGACCAGGTCGATGACGGTACCGGCGATGACGCCGGCGGCGTGGATGAGCTGGTCGCGGGCGGCGTGGAGAGCGACGGTGAAGCTGGCCCGGTCGGGGCTGGCGGTCGGGTTGGTGGCGGTGGCGTCGGCGATGGCCAGACGGAGGGCTTGGTAGGTGGTCAGCAGGGCGTAGACCTCCTGCTCGATGCCGGCGGGGGTGCGTGCGCGCAGGACCCGTCCGCCCAGGATGCTCGATTTCAGTTCGAGGTAGGAGGTTTCGATCTCCCAACGTTGGTGGTACAGGGTGACGATCTCCGATGCCGGAAACGCCGTGTGGTCGGTCAAGGTGGTGATGAGCCGGTAGCTGCCGACTCGGCGTCTGTGCTGGTGATCGCCGGTGCCGGTGATAATGATTTCGGCTTCGATGACTCGAAGTTTCACTCCGGCGATCAGCGTCAGGTAGGACCGGTCCGGACAGCGTCCGATCCGCGGGAGTTTGCGGTTGCTCTTGCAGCGAATGAGCAGGTCCGCGCCTGTGTCGGCGATGCCGGTGATGATGTTCTGTGCGGCGAAATTGCGGTCGGCCAGGAGCAGCATGCCCGGCCGTAGGCAACCGAACAAGTTCGGTGCGTAGGTGGTTTCGCCGATGTCGGTCGGACCGAACACGGCGTCGATGATGGTTCGGGTCCCGCAGGCGACGATGGTCAACATCCGCATCAGCGGATATCCCGAACCGCCGTGGGTGCCGCTTTGGCGAGTGTAGCGGCACAGGTTCGCCGCGCTGTCGGGCACCGACATCGTGGTGCCGTCGACCGCGCAGACCAGCAGCCCATGCCAACGGGTCGCCCCCGCCGCCGGCCCGGCGAGCAGCTCGAACAGCGCCTGCAACGGTTTCGTCCCGATCCTGCGGCGAGCCTGGGCGAGCGCGGAACTGCCCGGCCGGACCGGCGTCAGCTCGTCCAGTCCGGCGGTCAGTCGCGCCCACACCTGCTGGTAGCCGCCCTCGGCGAACAGTCCGGCCGCGAGCAGCAGGTACACCACCACCCGCGAGGGCAGATCACGCACCCGTTCTGCACACTCGACGTCGACGCGAGTGCGTCGTCGACCATCTCGAACGGCACGATCTGGGTCAACTCGCCGAGGTGACCGGGCGCAAACCGGCCTACGGCAACCTCGACGGGACGGCGGATGACAGACTGTGTGGACAGCGGAACTCCCGAGGTAAAGGGGGGTCTTGCGAGGACAAGCCCTCGATACCGGGAGTTCCGCTGCCCCACACGTACCGACACGCCCTCTACTCACGCGTGTCACATTTGACCCAACAGTCACACGCCTAACTGCGCGGCATTGAGGTTAACGGCGCGGATTTCGGTCCGATTGCGGTGCGGGTCGCGCTCGTCACGGGGTGATCGCTTCCACGCTCGCGGCGCTGCCGGTGTTGTGCGACCCGATGCACGCCGAGTCCGGGATGCTGGAGCGCAACGCCTCGGTCGAGGCGGTGCTGCGGCACATGCACGCCACCGACAGATGGCCGACGAGATCATCCGCGTCCTCACCACCTCCATCCCAGGATACAGGCGAGGTGATTGCGGCCCTGCTGCTGGTCGCGGGCACCTCCTGGCCGTATGCCGAGCCCGGCGAGGCACTCGCCGCCGCCTACAAGCGGGACGCCACCGTCGCTGCGATGCACCGCGACTTCACCACCCTCGTCCAGCGCACCCTCACCCTTACCATAGGTGGGCTCCTCGCGGGAGAGGACGCGGGATCGGCAGGCGCGGTAGGGCGCGCGCAGACGCACTGAACGCCGCGGAGCGCGAGCACCAGTGTTGCCCGAGTACGGCCAAGAACCCATGAACGCGTGGCGGTTGTCCATCGTCGACCGACGTATCGAGCTGACGGATCCCCGAACTCGACCCCGGTGATGGGCAGGTCCTCGCGTAGGTGCATGTTGCGGGCTTGTGCCACTCCAACGTCGGGGTGTACGAAGGGCACCTGTGACAATAGGGGTTGATCACATTGACGGTGATCTTGTCCTTGCCCCATTCCTTCGCAGCGATGCGAGGCAGGCCCCGGAACGGTTCCTATTGGACGCAAATGCGGTGCGACGGGGGCACGGCCTGAACCCCGGCAAGCAGCTACGTGTCTGGGCGAAAGATGATGCGGAGTTCCCGGCCACCCGCACGCATCTCAGCGACTAGCTCATCGAAATGCCGTTCCAGTCGCTCCACTGCGCCATCGGCGTCATCCGCCTCCAACTGGGTGGTGACAGCAGCGAACGCCGTGGGCCACATACTCCAGAGCGGGCTCCCAGGCTCCGCGCTCAGCATGCGGTGGGACCGCGCAGCGATGCCCTGTACCACGGCCTCAATCTCGCGGTTTCCCGCCGCCGCAAGCAGCTCCCCGATAAACGCGTCCACTGCCTGTGCGGAGCGCGGCGCATCGTTGGCCCGTCCTGCGCTGTCCATTTGGTTGACCGCCGCTCTCATCGCGGCCAATTGAGCTGCCCCGAGATGCCCCACGGCGCGACGGAGAGCCGCGACCAGTAAGACACCGAACACGTCCATCAGCTCCGTGGCTCGCTCCATCGAGAGGGCCATGACCCGACGACGTTTGTTGGGCAGCGCCTCGACCAAGCCTTCGCTGATAAGTTGAGCTACCGCTTCTCGGATCGGTGTGATGCTGACGCCGAGGCGCTGTGCGAGCTCCGCATCCTTGATCGGCTCGCCGGGGGGCAGGTCGCCGGAGATGATCTCGAGTCGGAGTCGCTGGACAACGGCTTCCCCGCGCGTCATCGGCGCTTCGAACTGCGTCATGACGTGCTCCTATTCACGGCCGAACCGATTGCGCAGTGTGAACGAGGTGTGCCCCGACCTTACTGCCGGAGCACACCTCGCTGTCGTCACACCGCCAGGGTGAATCCCTTGTAGCCGGCCGCGGCAACCTCGTCACAGATCGCACGATATGGGCCGACCCCGCCTGCGTACGGCATGAACACACGCGGCTTGCCTGGCACGTTGGCCCCGAGGTACCAAGAGCTTGCCTCAAGCATCAGCGTCCTGCTCGCCACGTCGTTAACGTGGTCAACCCACTCGTCCTGAGCATCGCGTTCGGCCTCTACGCGTGTGTACCCGTGTGCCTCCTTGTGGTCCAACAGTGCCGAAATCCATTCGACATGCTGTTCGATCGAGATGACCATCTGGCTCAGAACGGCGGGGCTGCCCGGGCCAGTGATCATGAACAGGTTCGGGAACCCGTTCACCGCAAGCCCGAGATATGTACGCGGACCCGCGGCCCACTCGTCCGCCAGCGAGATGCCGTCCTTGCCAACAATGTTGATACGGTTCAGGGCCCCGGTCAGTGCGTCGTAGCCCGTCGCGAACACGATCGCATCAACCTCGATCTCCCTGTCACCGACCCGCACCCCAGTCTCGGTGACCTCCTGGATCGGCTCTGACCGCAAGTCGACGAGTGTGACATTCGATCGGTTGTAGGTGGCGTAGTAGTCGGTGTCGACGCAGATTCGCTTGGCTCCAACGGGGAAGCCATACGGCTTCAGTCGGTCGGCGACGGCGGGATCGTCGACGATCGCGTCTATCTTTCCGCGGATGAAGTCGGCAATGGTGTCGTTGGCTCGCTTGTCTCTCATCAGGTCTTGGTAGGCGTAGAGGATCCCTCCGCCACCCGCTGCCCACATCTTCTCAAAGCTTGCGATGCGCTCGGCCTCTGGGACGGCGAGGGCCGACGGTTGCAACTCCGGGATCGGCACGCCACCCGGCGAGCGTCGCGAGTCCTCGCGTAGCTGTGGGTATTTCGCCTTGACGTCGGCGATCTCCTTGACGTCGAGCGGGCGGTTCTGCGCGGGAACTGTGAAGGTCGGCGTGCGCTGCAGCACGGTGAGGTGCGTGGCCTGCTCCGCGATTTTGGGGATCGCCTGGATTCCCGACGACCCGGTACCGATGACCGCAACCCGGTTGCCTGTGAAGTCGACTCCCTCGTGAGGCCACATGCCTGTGTGATAGGTCGCGCCGGTGAACCGGTCCATGCCGGGGAGATCAGGCAGATTGCCGATCGACAGGCAACCGGTCGCCATGACTACGTACCGCGCTGTCACCTGCTCGCCGGAGTCGAGTCCGATCGTCCACCGGTTCGTGGCGTCGTCATACGTCGCGCTTTCTACGCTGGTGTCGAAGGTGAACAGTTGACGCAACTCAAACCGGTCCGCGACGTGGTTGAGGTACTTCAGGATCTCAGGTTGGGTCGAAAATCGCTCATTCCAGGTCCATTCCTGCTCGAGTTCGCGATCGAAAGAGAACGAGTAGTAGACGCTGTCAGCGTCGCATCGGGCCCCCGGGTAGCGGTTCCAATACCAGGTACCGCCGACGTCATTGCCGCGCTCGAAGCCGCGGACGCTCATCCCTCGACGCCGGAGCTCATGCACGAGGTACATCCCTGCGAATCCTGCGCCCACCACCACTGCGCCGACATCGACGCTCGTTGGGTCATTCATGAGTTTTCCTCTCAAGTGAGCCGGGCAAGGCCGTCGGCGACGAATTGCATTCCGTCGACGCTTCCCGGCAAGACGTTGACGAAGGTGAAGAAGCCGTGCATCTGACCGGCGAATTGGCGGTGCTGGACGTCGACACCGGCATCGGCAAGTCGGCGAGCGAAGGCATCACCCTCGTCGCGCAACGGATCGTGCTCGGCAGTGAGAACGATCGCCGGAGGGGCACCCACAAGCGATTCGGCATGCAGTGGTGATGCTTCAGCCTCGCTGCGCCGGGCGATGTCGGGGATGTAGTGATCCCAGAACCAGATCATTGCCTGCCGGCCGATGAGCAGTTGGTTCTCCGGGTCGAGATACGAGGCGGTGTCAAAGTCGGCATCCATCACCGGGTACACCAGCACCTGCGCTGTGACCTCAGGTGCGTCAGGTTGCATGGAACGGAGAGCACACACGGCGGCCAAGTTGCCGCCGGCGCTGTCACCGGCAACGACGAGAGGGGCGCCGGGAAGGCCAAGCTCGTGACGGTTCTCCGAGGCCCATTGAACCGCTGACCACGAGTCTTCGACAGGTCCGGGGTATGGGTGCTCGGGCGCCTTGCGATAGTCGACCATTAATACGGCGGCATCCGCCGTCGCAGCCAATGTTCTTCCAGCGGCGTCAAAGTCGTCAATCGCACCAGTGACCCAGCCGCCTCCGTGGAAGTAGACGATCAGCGATTGTGGTGCGTCGGTTCCGACGAGCAGACGAGCCTGGATA
Source organism: Rhodococcus sp. T2V (assembly GCF_029269925.1). Lineage (NCBI taxonomy): Bacteria > Bacillati > Actinomycetota > Actinomycetes > Mycobacteriales > Nocardiaceae > Rhodococcus > Rhodococcus sp. T2V. Next base: position 25,397 of record NZ_JARJBD010000103.1, on the reverse strand, counting down.
GAGCCCCCCGCCGAGCTGGGGATCGATAGGTTCTCCACTCGGGCCATGTCCGGACCCGCTCCAAACAACTCCTTAAGTTTTGCGCCGATACCGCGCGCTTCGGTCGGCGTCATCTCCCAGATCGGGACCGCGTCCGGATCGGCTGCGCCGGCAATGAATTGCGCACTGGCTGCGTCCAAAGCCATCGCTTCGCACTCTCCTCTTCTCGCCGAACTCTGCGGCACGAGTCTCGACTCACCCACTAATGTGACGCCGCTCACGCAGCTTAGGATGCAGAATGCAGTCTTTCAACCCTCTTTAGTGCTCTTTTTCGCAACCTGTTGATTGTTCGAATGCGCAGGAGTTCGACGGGAACCTACACGTCCACGAGTCGCTGGCGCGAGCCTCCAGATCCCTATGTTCACGAATTCGTCTTTACTACAAATATTTTCAAGAAATGCCTAGCCGCAGGCAAGGCGACCCGCAACCACGACGCAGCCACCCGAAACCTTGACAGCAGCAAGTGGCTCGCGTCACACTCTGAAAATTCAACACACTTAATTGCAGTCGAGGGGAAGTTGAGGCATGCGACCGTTCCTCGACCTCGCTGCCAGACCGAACGATCAGTTCGATGGAGGTAAGTCTCATGAACGGGCCAACGACGCGAGCCATGCGACGAAAGGTCGGCATCGCGATGTCGACGATGATGGCAGGAACAGTGCTCGCGGGATAAAGAACGCTCAACCGGACGCGGTCTTCGTCGACACCTACGGATCCACCCAGGGTCTCTCCTGCTAACTGCGTTCGAACAGGCTGGGCTCGACGTCCCTCTGTTCGGCGGTACCTCGGCGGCCGGCACAGACATCAGCCAATACACCGATCCCGACGCATACGACGGAATGGTGGTGTGTGCCTATGCAGAGAGTTTCGCTGGCAGAGGAAACCCCGGCGCCACCGCCTTCGCCGAGCGACTGCGTGAGCAGAACGGCGGCGAGCCGCTGACCGTCCCGTTGTTCCTGTACTCCAACTGCTACTCGGCGATTACTCCAACTGCTACTCGGCGATCCGCAACTGGGCGATGGCAGTTGAGGAGACTGGCGGATTCGACGCGAAGAAGATCCAGGAATTCACCGAGAACCACGGAACGATGGCGCACGACTTCACCCTCAACTCCGCCGACGGCACCACAGGGTTCTCGCCCGAAAATCACAGTCTGCTCACCAGCGCCGACAACGTCGCCTGCGGTGCTGCTGATCCGATTGACGGGAACGGGCAGCGCGAGGCTGCCGACACGTTCTGATTGTCGCCACTGACGGGCGACAGCACTTGAGGCTTCCGGTGGGACTTCGGCCCCACCGGAAGCAGAACGTCGAGTCCGCACCGCGTAGGTCGACGTGGTACCGGTCGAATCACGCCGCGTCGTCAGGCCGCAGCCAGGCCAATAGTCCTGAGAACTACTCCTGTACAACATCTTTCAGCGATAATTCTGCTAGCTTACGATCGACTCACGCACGTTCGGCCCGTGCGCAGACGGTCGCACGGGCTCCGGCGCACTGGTGCCCGCAACTGGACCTTCCCACTCTCGGTTATGACGAGTTCGTTGTAGACGACCGGTACCGAACAAACAATCGATCCCAGCACCACCGCCTGCATGAAGTGCCGAACCGGCTCATCGCCGGCAATCGTGTGCCAGTTCCAAGTTCCGAGGATAGTGGGTCTGGATTTATCCTTTCCGATACCGCGCAACACAGTCGGCCGTCGAGCGGGAAGTTCGAGCCAACGAGCCAACAGGCCACCCCAGATTCCTGAACTCACTGTCGCCCAGTGGTTCGGCGGTGGGCAGGGATCGCTTGGCGGAACCGCTTTTCACCAATCGGGGCGGGATAGTCCGCGCCCCGATTGGAGTGCGCTATTCGAAGGTGATGACGGGCTTAACGACGGGCCCTGTGGCGGCGAGTGCGTCGTTGATCTTCTCGAACGGGAAAGATGTGACCACCGACCCGGCGGGGAACCGACCAGCGGCCTGCCAAGACAGCATCGTTGCGATCAGCTCGCGCGGCACGGCGTCGCCCTCGATCGACCCGCGGATCGATTTGCCCTGACCAATCAGGTCCATGACGTCGATGGTGACCTCTGGCGCTCCGACGCCGACGACCACAAGGGTTCCCAACGGAGCCAGAGCCAGGGCCGCATTACGGATTACCGCGGGTACGGCAGTTGTGTCGAGTCCGAAGGTCGCACCTCCACCCGTCAGGTCCTTGACTCGACCCACGACGTCGGGCTCCGCCCCGTCTACGACCGACGCCGCGCCGAGCCGGAGAGCCGTCTCGCGGCGCTCTTTTGACAGGTCGACTGCCACGATGTTCGTCAATCCGAGAGCCCGCGCAGCCATGATTGCGGCGGCGCCAACCCCGCCCACGCCGAATACGACCAGACTGTCGTCGGTCGCCGGACGCATCACATTGGCGACGGCACCAGCACCAGTCTGAAATCCGCACCCCATCGCCGCACTCGCAACGAGGTCTGTGTCCGGCGGAACAACCACCACACTGCGGGCTGCCACTACAGCGTGACGTGCGAAGCTCGACTGCCCGAAGAACGAGGAATACAGGGGCTGTCCGTCGTGGCTCAGTGGCGCGCTGCCGTCTAGGCGACACCCCCCAGCGTTCAGAGCACCGAAATGCGCACAGTACCCAGGGTGCCCGGACGCGCAGAGATCACATTCACCGCAGCTCGCGAAACTCATCAAGACAGCGTCCCCAACCTGCACGTCGACGACCTTTTCGCCGACCTGCTCGACGATGCCCGCACCTTCGTGACCGAAGACGGCACCGCTGCCCTCGGGCGGTGCGTACCGGGATACCACATCCGTGTGGCATACACCTGTCGCTACAAGGCGGACCAACACCTCGTCTGCACGCGGGCCGTCGATGTCAACGGCCTCGATGACTAGCGGCCCTGCGGCGTCGCGCGAGATCGCGGCCTGAGTCCTCGTCGTCGTGCTCATCGTCAGGCCTCCTCATCGGCGGAAATACGGCCGCGGAACTCGTCGAGCGCGGAGGCGATCATGCCCTGGAGGGCTCCCACCGTGGCGGGGTCGGCGGGAGGCAGCATCTGACCTGCGATCCCCATGGGACCGATATTCGCTGCCACGGTGCGCAGATGGCTGAACGTGTCGTAGCCGATCTTCCCCGAGTACGCACCCATACCGCTTTGGCCGACGCCGCCCGACGGGGCTCCAACCACACCCCAGTGCATGACCAGGTCGTTGCGGGTCACTCCACCCGAGAGGGCACGGCCGATGAACTCCCGGAACTCCGGTCCATCCGAACCGAAGAAGTATGCAGCCAACGGACTCGGGTGCGCATTGACGTAGTCGATCGTCTCGTGGAGCTTGTCGTAGGGGAACATGGTCAGCACCGGACCGAAGATCTCCTCCGAGGTGACCGCCATATCTGACGTCACGTCGAGCAGTAGGGTCGGCGGGATGCGGCGGGTCGAACGGTCGGGCAGACGGTCGAGTTCGTTGTCAGGGACCAGGCGGCGCACGCGGGCCCCCTTCGCCTCAGCATCGGCGACCAAGCCGTTGACGCGATCGAAGTTGCGCTCGTCGACGACCGAGGTGACCGTCGCATTATCGGCATAGGTCGGAAACAGCTTCCGCATTGCACCTTCGTACTTGTCGGCGAAATCCTCGAGGGACGCTCTGGGCACGAACACGTAATCCGGGCACAGGCAGAGCTGGCCGCCATTGATCAGCCGTGCCCCGGCAATGCGCTCGGCCGCGAGGTCGAGGTCCGCGTCCGAACCGAGCACAACCGGGTTCTTGCCGCCTAATTCGAGGGTCAGGGGTACCAGGTTACGACCGGCCGCCTCGGCAACGCGGGCTCCGACGCCCGGCGAGCCGGTGAAGATCAGATGATTGAACGGCAGCGATGAGAAGGCTGCAGCCGTGTGTGGTCCACCACGAACGACCACGACCTCGTCCGGTCGCATCCGGCGCGCCACAGCTGCGGCTACGACGTCCGCTGTGCGGCTAGGCACCTCGGAGATCTTGATCATCACTCGGTTGCCGGCGGCCAGCGCCTCAATCGTCGGCTGTATCACGAGCGAGACCGGGAAGTTCCACGGTCCGATGACGCCAACGACGCCTTTGGGCATCGACTGCACGAATGCCGGAGTGCCCGCCTCCTGCGATCCGGGGACCGGCCGGTCCTTCATCCAGCTGGCGAGGTTCTCGCGTACGTGCGCGATTCCCGGGAGAAGACCCAGTCCGTCGGTTATCATGCTCGCTGCCCGGGGCCGCGAACCGAAGTCTGCATCAAGCGCGTCGGCCAAGTCACCGGCCACTTCAAGAATCCCCGTCACCAGACGGTCGATCCGGTTGAGACGGACCTCAAGCGAGGGGGGTCCTTCCTCGAGAAACGCGGATCGCTGGGCGCCCAGCAGGCGTTCCAACACGTCGACGTCCGGATCCACCGGTACGGCCTGCACTTCGGATGCGGCGATGGCACTCATGGCACTCCCTGCTTCACGTTGATTCGTTCGACCGGACCCGCGGCGGAGCAAAACCAACCGCTCGAACGGAGTGTCCGACCACGTGAGACTGTCACACAGGTCACACCTTCGTGACCATGGCTGATCAGCGCATGCAAACATGCCGATCCGTGCAACGTTGTTCTCCCCCACCTGCTGGTGACGACTCCAACATTGCCAGCGGCGCTATGCGCACGTTGCCGTGTGCGGCATGGACAATGCCGACGACCCCGCCCATCATCATTCAATGGTCCACTCGACTGCCGCAGAATCAACCATCCCGCGGCCACGGCTTGCCGTCGTCAGCGTGATTGCCCTCGCAGAGGTCGCCGCCGCAGTCGTACTGAGCCGAATTCTGCGGTATGGCGACGGTGACGCGCACTCATCCAGTCACGTCCACGCCAACCCCGGAGGCGGTCATGCCACCCACGGAGACACGGCGTTCGGGCTCGCTCCGATCCTCGGTATGGCCATCGGCCTGACCGCGCTCGTGGCCACTCTGGTGGTCGGACGCCGTCGCGGCGCGATTGGCTCCAGTTCAGCTGCGCTACTTGGGGTCCTGTCCATTATTGGATTAGCAACCATCGCGACGTGGGGTGGAGTAACCGGCTCGCATGTGGGGACCATGGCGCTGCTCATGACGGTCACCGTGACCGCGCCGATCCTCGTCGCCGGTCGGATCCGCCTTCATGACCTGTCGTCGCGCTCCGTCAACCTTCTTGTCGTCGCGGTGGCCATCCTCCAAGCAGGAGTGGTCGTCGCCTGGCACCTGCCGGGCGTCCACCAGCGGCTGGCGACTGACGCACTCGCCGCTGGCGTGATCGTGGCAGTCAGTGCCGTGGTGGCCGTTGTGTGGTGGTTGCTCCTGCGTGATGTTCGCGCCGAGACGGTCTCGGCCCGGAGGCGATCGCTGCTGATCGTCGGGATGCCCAGCGGACTGATCGGCCTCGCTCTGATCGTCGCAGCGAACCCGATGATGACCCACGGCGCATCGCTGGGTTGGCTCGGACCGATGGCCGATCAGCGGCTTGGAGGGGTCCTCATGATGGTCGTTGACCTTTTGGTGCTCGTCCCTGCACTGCGCGCGACCCTGCCACGACGCTCGGGTCGAAATGCCTCGACACTCGAGGCGGCACCATAGTTCTTTGACTCGTCACCGCTCGATGAGCATGCTTTGGTGATGGATCTGCCCCAGCTTAGATGCTTCCTGGCCGTTGCTGAGGAGCTCCACTTCGGCAAGGCTGCGATGCGGTTGCACCTGACACCGTCTCCAGTCAGCCGAATGATCAAATCTCTTGAGCGCGAGCTCGGTGGCGAATTGTTCGTCAGGCGCTACCACGATGTGCAGCTGACCGCGCTCGGCGAGGCACTCGTCGGTCCCGTCCGCATGGTTGTGCGTGATGCCGACCGACTCGTCAACGTCGCCGCTGGCTTCGTCGCCGCGGCGCGATTCGTCCGCGCGGGCGCGAGTCATCTCATCCCTCCGATGCTGATCGAGAAGTACACCCATATCATCGAGTCGTCGATCACTCCGGCTCGCCTCGACCTGACTTTCGGGGCGTCGAGCGTGCTCGTCCCCGATGTCGTTGACGGCGCACTTGACCTCGCATTGGTGCATCTACCTGTGGCCAACGACGCACTTGGTGTGTTCTCGATTGCCCGCTACGCCTCAGTCGTCGTCGTGCGTTCCGACGACGAGCTGGCGGGCCGCGAGTCGATCACGCTCGACGAGCTGAAGTCTCGAACCTTCATTACCGGCCCGGTGTCACCTCAGCCCCTTGCCGTCGGTGGGATGTTGCAGCGGCTGGCTGAAGGCGGGATCACCCGAGTACACCAGCTCTCGACAGTGGACAACGTTCAGCTGGCGGCCCAGCTCAGACGCATGGGCGGTTTCACCATCAGCACACGACCCGAGCTCGGCGGCTACGCATCGGTGTTCCTGCATCCGTCATTCAGCATGGTCCGGCTCAGCGACGAGTCCCTCAACCTGGAGGTGGGGGTGACCTGGAATCGCGAGCGCGCCACCGAGAGCGAGTTGGTGTCGACCGCGGTTCACGCGCTGAGAGACCGGTCTCGCGAAATAGCCTCAGAGTTGTAGCGCGCGAACTTGCCCCTAGTGGTTAACCATCGGCCGATCCGGCCTGCACGGCACTGTTTCTCCAGGTGAGCGCGTTGCCGAAACGAGGATGAGAACGTCCTCGGACCTGCGCTGTACGCAGCACCCCTGCTGCGATGACGCTGTGACTGACCGCACTAGCGCAGCGCATCAGCAAGGAGTCCTTCATGGTCGTGCAAGTCGACGCCCGATCCGGCCAGGTCGACCGGCTACCATTGTCCGACCTACGGATCATCGATCACACCGACGGCAACGGCACCGAGTCGATCGCTCGTATTCTCGCCGACCTCGGCGCGGACGTCATCCGTATCGAGCCTCCCGAAGGCGGCCGCTCGCGGGGCCTGGAGTCGACCGACTCAGGCGTGAGCCTGTATGACGTCGTTCACAACGCCAACAAGCGGTCGGTGCTCCTGGATCTGTCGAGCTCCGACGGGGTAGTGGACTACCTGCGGCTTGTCGCGAGCGCGGACCTCCTCGTGACCTCTCGTCTCGACCAGCCCGTGGAGCTGACGCCCGACGCACTGGCCGCAAGATTCCCTACCCTGGTGATTCTGTCGATTACGGACTTCGGACGTACCGGCCCGTACCGCGACTGGGTTGCAACCGAGGCGACCCACCTCGCGCTCGGTGGCGTGCTCAGCCGCTCCGGCCTCAGCGATGCGGCGCCGATCCTGCCGCCCGGCCAGCTCGCAACTGAGTCCGCCGCCGCTCAGGCCGCCTGGGCTGCCCTCTCGGCTTACTACCACCGCCTGTTATCCGGGCACGGTGATGTCGTCGACTTCTCTGTTCACGAGGGCATAGTCGGCGGGTTCGACCCCGGATTCGGCATCGGTGGCACTGCCGGTGGGGGCGTCCCAGGCTTCGAGGGCCCGCGCGGACGACCGGATGCCCGCCATCTCTACCCTGTTTTTGCCTGCGCGGACGGATGGGTTCGCATCTGTGTGCTGTCGGCCCGGCAGTGGCAGGGGATGTTCCGTTGGCTCGGAGAGCCCGAAAATTTGTCCGATCCCCGCTTCGCCTCGCTGGCAGTGCGGTTCGCTGAGACAGCCAAGATCCAGCCTGTGATCGCCCGACTGCTGGCTCCCCTGACGCGTGCTGAGGTGATGGCGGCCGGCGACGCCTACGGCGTCCCCACTGCTGGCCTCGCGACCCCGGAGGAAGTGTTGCGGAACGAGCATTTTTCCGCCCGCGGCCTTTTCACCTCGGTTGAGTTGACCGACGGCACGGTCGCGCGCATTCCCAACGGGATGGTCGAGGTCGACGGTACCCGCGCTGGCGTCCGGACACCTGCACCGACGCCCGGACAGGACACCGACGAGGTCTTCGCTGGGCTCGCCGCTGGGCTTCCGTCGCCGGAGACTGGCCTCACTGCCCCTCAGCGGGAGCTTCCACTGGACGGTCTCCGCGTGCTCGACCTTGGCGTGATTGTTGTCGGGGCGGAAACCGGCCGCTTGTTCGCCGACCTGGGCGCAGATGTCATCAAGATCGAGAACCGTGCCTTTCCTGACGGCAGTCGTCAGTCGATCGATGGCTCCGAGGTGAGCGCGAGCTTCGCCTACGGGCACCGGTCCAAACGCAGCCTTGGATTGAATCTGCGTGACGAGCGGGGCAAGGCGCTGTTCGTCGAGCTCGTCCGGCGATCCGACGTCGTACTGTCGAACTTCAAGCCCGGGACGATGGAATCCCTCGGCCTCGGAGAGCGGCGTCTCCGGGAGGCCAATCCTGGCATCGTCCTCGCCGAGAGCAGCGCGTTCGGACCATCCGGCCCGTGGAGTCGCAAAATGGGTTACGGACCGCTGGTCCGGTCGGCGGTCGGGCTCTCCGGCCTCTGGCGGTACTCGGGTAACGACGCAGAGAGTCTCCGTAGCTACAGCGACACCTCGACCGTTTACCCAGATCACGTGGCGGCGCGCATCGGCGCGATCGCGGTGCTCGCCAAGCTCGTGGACCGACGTCAGACGGGTGTCGGCGGCACGGTGGCTGTGGCGCAGGCCGAGGTGATCGTCGCACAGCTTGGCGCCCAACTGGCTCGTGAGTCGATCGAGCCGGGCGCTTTGTCCGCCGGGCGGACTCGCGTTGGTGTGGTTGACGGAGTGCTTCCGTGTGCCGGGGACGACGAGTGGTGCGTGATCTCGGTGCGCAACACCGACGACTGGACGGGCCTCGCCTCGGTTGTCGGGCTGGACGTCGACGATCCTCGGTTTTGCGACCCGACCGCTCGATCGAACAACAGCGACGAACTCTTGGCGCTGGTGGCGGACTGGACGCGCGAGCGGAGCCCGCGCGAGGCAACTGAGTCCCTGCAAGCCGTCGGCATACCAGGCGGGATGATGCAGCGTATCGCCGACATGTTCGACGACCCGCAACTGGTCGAGCGCCGCTTTCTACGACCGATGGCTCATCCGATGATCGACCAGGAGCTTCCGGGCGAGGGAGGGCCTTCGACCTTCCGCTACATTGCCGACCCGGAGAGCCGCCCGGCCCCTGTTCAGGGCGAGCACACGGTAGAGGTCCTCGTCGAGGTGCTCGGTCTGTCCTGGGAGGAGGTCGAGGCTCTCGTCGCAGACGGCATTGCCGAGGTCTCCCCTGCCCCAGTGGCCGGCACCCGTGCGTGACGTGCTGATTTCCACGTCCCGATCACAATCTTGAGGAGAACTCCTTGTCCAACGAACAACTTGACCCCCGTACGCCTGTGCTCGTCGGTGTCGGGCAGGCATCCGACCGGCTTGGTGGCGATGACTACCGTGCGCTGTCGCCAGCAGACCTCGCCGCCGAGGCCGCCCACGTAGCTCTCGCCGACACTGGGGTCGACCTCGCCGCCGTGGCAGCGGCGATCGACACCGTCGCGGGTATCCGCCAGTTCGAGACGTCGTCCCCTGGTGCGGTGGCGCCTCTCGGACGCTCCAACAATTTCCCGCGGTCGGTCGCGAAGCGGGTCGGTGCAGACCCGGTACGCGCGATCCTGGAGGTTGGTGGCGGGCAGGGGCCGCAGCACCTGGTGAACGAACTGAGCGCCCACATCGCCGCAGGGAACAGTGAGGTGGCCCTCCTGTTCGGCGCCGAGACCATCTCGACAGCGCAACACTTCGCCGATCGTGACGATCGCCCGGACTTCACCGAGCACGTGGACGGCACCCTGGAGGATCGCGGATTCGGGTTGCGCGGCCTGATGTCGTTTCACCACAGTTCCCATGGCCTGGTCGGCGCATCTGAGCAGTACGCCCTGTTCGAAAACGCCAGGCGGTCGCGACTAAAAACCGACCGTTCAGAGCAGGCCTCCGAAATCGGAGCGCTCTTCGCCCCGTTCACCGAGGTCGCTGCCGCGAATCCACATGCATCGGCGCCGATCGAGCGGTCCGCCGAGGAGCTGGTGGACATCACCGAGCAGAACCGGATGATCGCCGAACCGTACCCGCGCTACGTCGTCTCTCGGGACAAGGTCAACCAGGCCGCAGCGGTCCTTGTAATGTCGGTCGCCGCAGCCGAGCGGCTGGGCGTGCCCAGAGAGCGCTGGGTGTTTCTCCACGGCCACGCCGACCTACGCGAGCGCAACATGCTCGACCGTGTTGACCTCTCCGGCAGCCCTGCGGCGGTCCTCGCCGCCGAACACGCCCTCGACATCGCCGGCATTGGTGTCGATGAAATCGCGACCTTCGACCTGTACTCGTGCTTCCCTATCGCCGTCAGCAATGTCGCCGACGGCCTCGGGCTCGCGCCCGACGATCCTCGTCGCCTGACCGTCACGGGCGGTCTGCCCTTCTTCGGTGGGGCTGGAAATAACTACTCGATGCACGCGATCGCCGAGACAGTGGTCCGGATGCGAGCGCAACCCGGGGTTTACGGTTTCGTCGGCGCGAATGGTGGCATGCTCAGCAAGTACTCGGTCGGTGTCTACTCGACTACACCGACGAACTGGCGCTCTGATCGTTCGGCGCTGCTCCAGGAGACCATTGATGCGCTACCAGCGCCGGCGACGACGCGTGCCGCCGATGGATGGGCAACCATCGAAACGTGGACGGTGCGCCACGACCGCGATGGGCAGCTGGCGATCGTCATCGGTCGCCTCGAAGCGGACGGTCGGCGTTTCCTCGCTCGCTCCGTCGACGGCGACGACACGCTCGTCACGTTGCTTACTCAGGACGACGATCCGGTCGGCTGCCGAGTCTACGTCCGTAACGTTGCCGCCGGGAATCGCGTGACCATCGACCGTGACCGCATGGACGAGATCCTGCCGGTCGCGAAGCCGTGCCTGCGCGACAACTATGAGCACGTGTTGGTGCGACGCGACGGCCATGTCCTCGAGGTGACTATCAACCGCCCGGAGCAGCGCAACAGCCTGCACCCACCGGCGAACGTCGAACTCGCCGAAATCTTCGACGCCTACTTCAGTGATCCAGACCTATGGGTCGCGATTCTCACCGGAGCAGGCGACAAGGCATTCTGCGCCGGCAATGATCTCTTGTGGTCAGCGTCCGGTCGTCCAATCACGGTGCCTACCACCGGATTCGCCGGCCTAACCGCACGTAGAGGCATGTCCAAGCCGGTGATCTCGGCCGTCAACGGGTACGCGATGGGTGGAGGCTGCGAGATCGCGCTGGCATCGCATCTGGTTGTCGCGGACTCAGCGGCCGCGTTCGCCCTCTCCGAGGTGAAGGTCGGTCTTGTCGCCGGTGCCGGCGGTGTAGTCCGTCTGCCGCGAGCCATTCCGGTCAAGCTTGCCACCGAGATGATCGTGACCGGGCGACGAATGGGGGCTGACGAGGCTCTCCGGCACGGGCTGGTCAATCGCATCACGGCGCCCGGCGAAGCCCTGGCCGGTGCCAGAGAACTAGCCTCGGAAATCGTCGCGGCCTCACCGACATCGGTGCGTGCGTCTCTACAGATCATGCACGAGACTGATGGCATTCCCGACGTCGTCGACGCGGTCCTGCATCCCTCGGAGGCCCTCGATGACGTTATGTTGAGCGAGGATGCCATTGAGGGTCCGACGGCATTCGCACAGAAGCGCGCGCCCAACTGGCGCGGCCGCTGACACAGCCGGGGCCACCAAGACCGTGCCGACCCTCGAGTCGGCTCGCCGATTGCGCTTTCGGTGAGCCGACTTCGTCGTGTGCGATCGAAGTTGGTTCTGTTGCGATCTGGACATCTGGGCGCACCGACGCACACATGTGAAGGATGACCGACGACGGCTCGATAGTTCAATGGTTGGTAGCGGTTCGGGGCGAAGTGGGTATCAACATGCGCGTTCACCGACGCACCACACGAGTCATTCACGGGTACAACACCGAACGGGATTCGACTGCCCTCGCGCACCTGGTAGGCGTCCCGTGGAGTGGTGGAGCTTGGGATTGAGCGGCGCGACTCCGACGTAGAGAGGGTCATCGGCGGGATCTTCGGTGTGTACGGCCAAGCACGCACCGAAGAAAGGAGGGCCACCGATAGCCCTGTCCCAGTCTTCCCTGTCCGAGCTACTCGACGCCTTCCGTGCCGGAGAAGGCGTGGATCTGATCCATGAATCGGTCCGGATGGTCACACAAGAACTGATCGAAACCGAAGCCACCGAACAGATCGGCGCCGGCCGCTATGAACGCACCGAGGCCCGCACCACCGAACGCAACGGGGCCAGGCCCCGGTTGGTTGCCACCCAGGCCGGCGACGCCTCATTGCGGATCCCGAAACTGGGCAAGGGCTCGTTCTACCCCTCGATCCTCGAACCCCGTCGACGGATCGACCAAGCGCTGTACGCGGTGGTGATGGAGGCCCACCTGCACGGCGTCTCCACCCACAGCGTGAACGACCTCGTCGCGGCACCGGGAATCGATTCGGGCATGTCCAAGTCCGAGGTGTCGCGGATCTGCGCCGGACTCGACGAAGTTGTCGGCGCGTTCCGGACCCATCCGCTCGACCACACCGCATTTCCTTCCGTCTACCTCGACGCGACACCTGCACGAACGCGGGCTCCTCTTCCCAGGCGACCTCGATGGCGGTCGTGGTCGCCACGGGGATCACCGCCACCGGTGCGCGGAAGGTCCGCCCCCGCGAGCGGGTGGTACCCCAGGCCTCGATGTCGGGGACAGTGAGGACGAGGTGTTCCGGCGTGGCTTCCTCACCGCGCTGAAGAAACGCGGCCTATCCGGCGTCCGACTGGTCATCAGTGACCAGCACGCCGGCCTGCTCGCGGCACTGCGGCGCTCGTTCCAGGGGTCGGGGCATCAGCGGCGACGGGTGCATTTCGCGCGAAACCTGCTGGTGCATGCCCCAAGTCGCTTTTAGGAACTCTGACACCCGGCCCGGACACTGTTCGATAACGGGATTGTCTGGCCGGGGTCGTCGACGTCGGCCGACTCGTCCGCACCAGTTGTTGGGTAAGACGAAGCGGGCTTGGTCCACCTTGTGGTCGACCAAGCCCGCTTTTGTCGGCACTGTGCCGATGACGGTTCTACGTCAACGAAACAGTACGTCCCTTCGAACTGCGCTCGGTGGCGCGGGAGCGGCGGGATCGCCACTTGGCGCCGAGTCGCTCGAAGGCTTCGATCACGAGCAGACAACAGGCCATGGACTGATCCTCTCTCCGGCTGGTGCTGCGGGATTCCGGATCACGCTGGAACCACGTGAATCTCGGTGCGACCGCGCACATCGACTGCGAGGCGCGCCGTTCCATCTTCGCGTGCGGTGATAGCCGCATCAGCCGCGCCGACGACCTTGTAAGAGCTGCCTGGTACGAGCTGTCCGAGGTCGACCTCGAACCGACCACCGGCACCGCCGGGATGCAGGACCATCTCCAGGCCCTTGCCGTCATTGCTGACCGCACGACCTACCATAACGTCAGGATATGGCACGGCCTCGAGCAACGGCCCGTTTCGCCAGTGGTCCGGCATGCCCTTCGTCATGAGGTTCAGCCAGTTTGCCTTGCGCAGCATCATCGCGTGCCCCAACTCGCCATGTGCAAAACTCGACACACCGTCGACGGTCAACCAGCCTCGATCATCGATGTATACCTCATAGTTCTCCTGAAGCGTCTCGAATGCCGCCTTGGCCAAGTGCTCGTCGCCGGCCTCACGCATAGCTCCACCAAGAAGGCCCACACCGTATGCGGCAGTGCGCGCATAGTTGCCGGCATCGAAGGAGCCCTTCTCGCTGAACATCATGCGCCAACGGTCGTCCTTGTCCTGGTAGAACGCACCTCGGGTCAGCGCCCAGGCCCTATCGGCGAGGTGGGGCGCGAATGCCCGCTGGTATAACGAGTCGATGGAGCCAGCGGCCAGCGGGCCGGAGAAGCCGGTGCGGACTGAGAGGTAGTTGCGGTTCACACCGGTCGGTGTGACGAACTCGGTCTCGAAACCCTGGAGATAGCGAGGCCCAATGCGATCCCACAGATCCGATCCGTGCACCTTGGAGTGCAGGTATGCGCCCGTGGCGCCGAACGTGTTGCACAACGTGTAGACCCAGTTCGGCTCACATGCGACGAGCCCGAACGGCGATGTCTCAAATTGGTCGGCCAACGCCTCTAGCATCGAAGTGAACGAGTAGGCATACGAGCGGCGCGAGTCGACCACGAAGTTGAGCGCACCGGGCTCGCTGAACTGCAAGTCCCCCGTGATTCGCTCGTAAGCGCCGATCGGGGTGGCAAGCCAGCCTCCCAGCATAATGTTCTGGCGAATCAGCGGGTCGGGATTCGTGCTGAGGTTGCCCCACAGGTTCTCCCACATCCAGTACTTCCACACCAATGGCTGCTGATGCTTGCGGATGAGCTGACGCTGTCCCTCGCTGAGATACCCGCGGAAGGCCGGCATTCGAGAGTACTGCATTGCTTGGAGGGCGCGCAGCGAACTCGTCATGGTGTAGCGGACGGCCGACTCTCGGAACTGGTCGATCAGCTCATAATTCGACCAATCGTTGGGATCCTGGAGCGCTACGTCGACGAGGCGCCTGGCCATGGCGAGCTCGGCGGCGCTCAGTTCCTCGGCGGCGGTGACCTCGGGCAGGTTCTTACCCCGCAGTGGCAGCTCGACGGACGACAGGTAGGTGTTGACTCCCTTGGCGTCCTCGATCTGATCGGCGAGTACCTTCTGTCGGCGACGGCGCTCGACCGCGTAAGTGCCGGCGATCAGCGCGGACGCGACCAGCGGCGCCGCCGTCGAGACCCGACCGGCCTCGACGCGACGCGACGCGTGCAGCGCGGTACCGATCCAGGCAAGCGGCGGCGCCACGTTGTTACCGGTCGCAAAGAACAGCGACACGGATACCGGTAGGGAGGCGGCCGCAACTAGTGCCTCGATCGGACGTTTCGCGTACAAGTGCCCTAAGCCTGGCCCGATCAGGCCGGCGCCAAGGGCGTTGAGGCGCGGTCGGTTCGGCAGGGCGAGCAGCCCCAGGCCAGCGATCTGACTAGCGGCGACGGTCAGGCCGAGACGTCGCATCGTCGCACGTGTCGCGGGGCCGTGCATGTGCTCTTTGGCGGGAACCGTGATCGACTGTGGGGGCACGGCGTCGTTGACACCGATGCGGTACGCGTCCGCTATCGGCTCGACGCGCGGACGTGAACGGTAGGCCGCGACTGCGGACGCGATGGAGGCGGCGCCGGCAACGGTGGTGGCGGCCAGGCGCGCGGGGCGGAGAAGCTTGCTCACGGAGAAGTCCTTCGGTGGTGGCTGGCAGCAACCTCAGGCGAGGCTGACAGGCTTTCGCTCGGTCGTGGCGGGATCGATCGTCGGACGGTAGGGAGCCCGCTTCTCGACCGTGGTGATGTGGCGGAGGACCCAGCAGAAGAGCGGGTACCCCCACAGCTCGGGTATCAGCTGGGCGATCCGCTCGTACCGAGCGCTCAGCCACTGCAGGGGCGTGCGGGATGTCGAGGTCATGGCCACCCATCTGTCTAGATTTGATCCGGAGCCGGTGTCGGAGTGCCGAGCAACCCAGGGTGGGCGACAGTCCGATTGGTCCCGCGACCGTAACCCCCATCACACCTGCCCGCCCATCGCAAGTTCCACCACCGCCACGTTGCGCTAGCCGCAACGTGGAAAAGGTGCCACCGAACCGGCGATGGAACGGAACGGAGGACCTTCCCGAAGCAGCACATCGAACAAGGCCGACACGGTCGAGGTAGCCGGCGAGATCGGCCCACCGCCAATGCAAAAGGACCTTCGACTCGCCCTAGCAGTCAAAGGAAAATCCCTCGGCGTTCGGATTTTGGGTTTGTAACGCCGTCCCCGGCTCTTGCGGTGTGACTCCTCACTATGAGCCCGCACCGCCCGCGCATCGACGCCGACGGCCCGAACCCCTGGGGGTTCGGGCCGTCGGCGTGCTTTCCGTGCAGTTCGTAACGTCGTCAGTGCTGATGCTCGACGACGCCACGGATGATGGTGCCCTCGGCCTGGTCGGCATAGGCTTCGCTGACCTGATCCACCGTGTAACGCTTGGTGATCAGCTCATCGAGCTTGAGATTGCCCTCACGGTACAGGCGCAGCAAGCGCAAGATGTCGCGGCGCGGATTGCAATTGCCCACGAGCGCACCGATGATCGAGATGCCGTATGACGTGACCATCGTGCCCGAAAGCTTCACGGTGATGTCGCTCGGCACGTCGGCGACGCCGGTAAGGACGATACGTCCGCCCTTGCCGGTGACCGCGAATGCGTCGTCCACAACGTCCGACGTGACGACACCGGCGGTGACGATGGTGAGGTCGGCACCTGTTCCGTAAGACAGCGTCTGAGCCAGGTGCGCAGCCTCCTCGACCGTGGCGACGGCGTGCGTCGCGCCCATAGTGAGCGCGAACTCCCGCCGACTCTCGATGGGGTCGAGCGCGATGACATGGCTGGCACCGCCGAGCGCGGCGCCTTGAACGGAGTTGACACCGACACCGCCGACGCCGACTACAACCACCGTCTCCCCGGCAGTAACATTTCCGGCGTAGATCGCCGAGCCCCAGCCAGTCGGCACACCGCAGCTCAGCAGGGCCGCGACATCAAGGGGGATGTCCTTCGGGATCTTGACGACACTCTCGACGCCGGTGACCAATCGGTCAGCGAAGGTGCCGAGTAGGCAGAGGCCACCGATGTCCTGGCCGTCTTCGAGTCGTGCACGGTAAGTGCCGTCCGGCCTGGCTCCGGTGCCGATCGTTGCGCCAAGGTCGCACAGGTACGAACGGCCTTGGCTACAGAATGCGCATTCGCCACACGACGGGATTACGCACATGGCAACGTGATCGCCGACTTCGAAGTTGCTTACGCCGGGTCCGACCGCCTCGATGACGCCGGCGCCCTCGTGGCCGCCGACGATCGGGTAGCGGACGCTGGCATAGCGCAAGTGCTCGTCGGAGTGGCACAGTCCGGCGGCAACCACGCGAACCAAAACCTCTCCGGCTTGAGGGGGATCCAGCTCGAGTGTGGCTGTCTCCCAGCTCTTGCCCTCACCCATCAGGATGGACGCTTGGACCTTCATGAAATGATTCCTCTCATCGGATGACTGATTGCGAGTGACACGCATTACCAGGTCAATACAGTTAACTAATTGCTCAGATCGCCTGGCGACAGTCAAGAAAATTGCCTAGGATTCGCCTCATCATAGCGAGAGGTGTGACAGGCGCCACTCCAATTAGTATACTATTCTTGATTCGTTGTGAGACTGGCACCAATTCCGACCTTCGAGGAGATCCCATGAGCACGACGCTCAGCACGACGCTCAGCACGACGTCCCACGACGAGGCCGCGGCGCGATTCCTCCCAGACTCCTCGTTGTTGATCGGTGACCAACGCATCTCGTCAGTCCCCGGCGGCACCATGGACAAGATCAACCCGGCCACCGGCACGCTCCTGGGCTCGTTTCCGGTGGCGGGGAAGGCGGAAGTCGACGCTGCCGTTGCCGCAGCTAAAGACGCGTTCCCCAAGTGGCGCGCCACCAGCCCCGGCGAGCGCCGTCGCATCATGATCCGCATTGCCGAGCTGCTCGACGAGAATTCTGAGCAGTTCGTCATGCTTCACGCATTGGAGTCCGGCGCCCCGGTGAATCCGGCCTTCGGCGCCACGATGGCGATCGACCACTTCATGTATTACGCCGGCTGGGCCGACAAGATTGGCGGCGAGCTGGCCCCCATCTACCCCAGCACCGGATTCGACTACGTCAAACACGAGCCGTACGGCGTGATCGGCGCCTTGCTGACCTGGAACGGCCCTCTGATGACGGCCGCGATGAAAGTGGCGCCCGCGATCGCAGCGGGCAACACGGTCGTGATCAAGCCAGCCGAGCTCGCACCGTTTGCAGCGATCCGATTCGGCGAGCTCTGCCTCGAGGCAGGTCTGCCGCCGGGCGTCATCAACGTGATCACCGGCGGCCCTGAGGCCGGCGACGCGATCGTCCGCCACCCCGACGTCGCCAAGATTTCTTTCACCGGCGGCATCGTCACTGCCCGCCACATCCTGCGGGCCGCGGCCGAGACCATTACGCCCGTTGTGATGGAGCTCGGCGGCAAGTCCGCCAACGTCGTTTTCGACGACGCCGACATCGCGACCGCCGCAGCACATGCGACAGCTTTCGCGATGTCGGCGGGACAGGGCTGCCTACTGCCAACCCGCCTGCTGGTGCAGGCCGGTGTCTACGATCGCGTCGTCGAGCAGGTTGTCAATACCGTCGGACAGATCCGGGTCGGCGACCCTCTCGACCCGGGAACCGTCATGGGTCCGGTCATTTCTGAAGCGGCACGCGACCGCATCCGCGGCGTCATCGACGACGCCCGCGCTGCTGGCACCGGCGAACTCCTCACCGGTGGCGATTCGCCGTCCGTTAAAGGTTTCTACGTCAATCCGACTGTTTTCGGCGGAGTAGACAACTCGAGTTCCCTGGCGCAGAACGAGGTGTTCGGGCCGGTACTGTCGGTGATCCCATTCAGCGACGAGGACGAGGCCATCGCCATCGCCAACGACAGCACGTTCGGCCTCGCCGGCTACGTCCACACTCGCGACGTCGCACGCGCCCACCGCGTGGCCGACCGACTCGACGCCGGGTTCATCTCGGTCAACGGGCACAATCCGATGCCCGCCTCCACGCCGTTCGGCGGCAACAAGCAGAGCGGCTACGGCCGTGAGGGCGGTCGCGCGGGCCTCGAGGAATTCTTGCACCACAAGAACGTGTACGTCTCGCTCGACTGATGCGTCGAGGGACATCTCGCCTGCAAACCGTGCAGGTGTTACGGCCCGATTGGGCCCTGAAAGAGAGGTGGTGGCCACGTGAAACTCGTCGTGGCCGGAACAGCCGACGACGGCCGTGCCGTCGTCGTTCGCAATGAGCCTATCGGCGATGGTGCGTTCGAGACCCTGTGGAAGCTGGACGAGCTCCCCCCCGAGGTCAAGCGACCTGTCTCCACCGACCGCTACGAGATGGGTATCAAGCCTGGCGAAGGCGTATGGATGGTCGTTCGGCATGCGCCGAACACATCGACAGACAGACACCGGACGGACGCCATCAGCTTCAGCACTATTCTTTCCGGTCGCATCGAGCTACTCCTCGACGACGAGTCGGTCGAACTAGTAGCCGGGGACTGTCTGGTGCTCCTGGGCGTGATGCACGGCTGGAAACTCGGCGACGAAGGCGCCACAATGATCGCGACTGCACTCGGTCTCGACCCGGCCTGAGATTTCCGATCGGGCATGACGAAGGCCCGGCTCCCGGTACGGGAGCCGGGCCTTCGTCACATATTGCCGGATGCTCCGTCAACGGCGATCGGGTGCAGCCGGAACCCGTCACCGTCGACCGAGAGGATCCCCGCCGTAGGAGCCGACCAGTGCGTGCCGATCACCACCACACCACGATCGGCGGCATCAGCGAAGATCCGGCGACGCGTCTCGATCGCCGACGCTGCGTCGTAATCCGCGCCGATGCCCCACTCGGGACGCGCGGCCTGGCTCGGGTGGTGCGCTATGTCTCCGGTGATCAATGCCTCTTTGCCACCGGAGACGATGCGCACGCTCTGATGCCCGATCGAGTGGCCCAGCGTCGGCTCCAGAACGATCTCCGGGGTCAGTCGGTGCTCCCCGTCGACGAGATCAACGAGCCCGGCCTCGACTAGCGGCTGCACCGACTCACGGAACGTGGGTTCCTGCAAGGCCACCATGCCCGGATCCATCGGATAATCCGCGGGGGCACTCCAGTACTCGAACTCCGCTCGGTTGAACACGTACCGTGCCTGCGGGAACGTCGGCACCCATCGACCGTCGAACAACGTCGTGTTGTAGCCGACGTGGTCCGCGTGCAGGTGGGTGCACACCACGAGGTCGACCGAATCGAGCGGGAAGCCAGCCGCCTCGAAGTCCGCTAGAAACGAGGTCGAACGACCCCCGAACTCGTCCCACGGTCCGAGGTCCTTGCCATCACCCCAGCAGGTATCGACCACGATGCGGCGCGTCGGGGTGTCCACCACGAAAGACGCGAAGTCGCACAACCCGACACCGTCAGGGGTCGCGAAGTCGGGCACCAGCCACCCGATCGCCTGCACCGACTCGGTGGTCGTGGAAAACATCCCGGCGAGATCCAGATGGCCAGGACTGTCGACGATGCGTGTGACGGTGACATCCCCAATGCTCCAACGCATCAGGGAGGTCACCGCCGGCGGAGAGTTGGTGGTCATCGCCCCGCCCGCCTCATCGGTCTGCCGCCGACGCGAACGGATCGACCCCGAGGTACGCCGCATGCAGATCGTCGCTCGAGATATCACCTGGCCGGTGCGGCTCACTGAGGTGCCCGGAGATCATCAGTGCGGCCGAGTCACAGTGCGCGAGAGCGACTTCGGGAAATTGCTCGCACCAGATGACTCCCGTGCCCCGTTCGGCGAGCGCGTCGAGCACTTCGGCCAACTTCTCCAGCACCGCCTGCGACAGACCGATTGACGGCTCGTCGAGGCACAGGAACGCCGGACTCGGCATCAGCGCCTGACCGACGGCGAGCATCTGCTGCTGGCCACCGCTGAGCCCGCCCGCCTTCTGCGACCGGATCTCGGCCAATGCCGGGAACAGGTCGAACACCTCGACGCGCAGATCTTCGCGCTCGCGTCGATTGCGGGTGAACCCACCGACGCTCAAGTTGTCGTCGACGCTCAACTCGCTGTAAACCGGTCGGGGCTCTCCAACCCAGCGGATCCCCCGGCCGACACGCTTGTGCACGTTGTCACCCGTCACCACGGCACCGCCCAGGGTGATCATGCCACGCGTGGGGCGGATCAACCCACCAAGCACCTTCTGAAACGTAGATTTTCCGGCGCCGTTCGGACCGAGAATGGCCACCCGTTGCCCCGTCTGAAACGTGAAAGACACATCATGGAGGACGTCCATTCCGCCGTAGCCGGCTGTCAGGCCCTCGACCACCATCGTCATTGTCATCGCGCTGCTCCCAAGAATGCTTCACTCACTCGCATGTCCGTGCGAGCCGCCACAGGTTCGCCCGAGAAGATCGGGACCCCTCGCTCCAACGCCGTCGCCATGTCGGCCAGCCCGATCGCCAGATCGAGGTCATGCTCGACAAGCATCACGCCGACACCGGATCTCGCCAGCCCGGTGATCAACGCGCCGAGAATGCGGCGCTCGTCCTTGCTCAGACCTGCCGCTGGCTCGTCGAGCAGCACGAAGGAGCCACCGTTCGCACAGGCCACCAGAACGTCGAGGACGCGGCGTGGTCTTGGCCATTACCGAATCCAGCCTGCTGCGTTGCGCAATCCACAATGAAAGAACCATATTAAGTGCACGCTAATTACATGCTTCCACTGAAGGTACAGGACATTCCCTTGCCCCGCCCATAAAAGAGTGTATGGTTTAGGGCGCACATCACATAGCGACTTACACGTGCTCTAAATCACGGCAGCGGTTACGCACCACATACCAGGTATGGCGCCAAGCGGTCGTCCCGCAGCGCCCCACAGGGGAGGTCAATTCGTGGCAACAGTTGGAAGAATGATCGGACGCGCGGAGGATCCGGTTGGCGCGTCGTCACCACCTGAGCTCGTCGCATCGGGTGCGCCGAGCGGTGGTCTAGGAATTGCGTTCGTTCTCGCCATCGGCCTCGCGGTCGTCGCGATCATCCCCACGGCCGTCGTCCCGCTTCTGGGGACGCTCGCCGGCCAGCTCCATGGCTCGGCGTCTTCGATCGCGTGGTCGGTGACAGCAGTCTCCCTTGCATACGGTGTGACCAACCCGGCCTGTGGCCGACTCGGCGATATCTACGGGTATCGCAACATCATCTTGGCGTGCCTCGCCATCACGGGCATCGGCACGGTGCTATGTGCGATTGCAACTGCGATGCCGATGTTTCTGGTCGGGCGAATCCTGCAAGGCGCAGCTGGCGGCCTGATCCCGGTCTCGATCGGCTTGGTGCGTAACACTGTTTCTCCCGACAAGGTCCGCGTGGGCATGGGTCTGGTCAACTCTGGCATCGGTCTTGGTGTCGGCGTCGGGTTTATGCTCGGCGGACTCCTCCAGGACTATGCGTGGAACGTGACCTTCTGGATCATGCTGGTGTTTGTCCTCGTCGCCATCGTGTCCATCGCGATGCTGGTGCCGCGCCCGCAGGGCCGGAGTTCGCGCTCTCTCAGGGACTTCGACTTAATCGGCGCCGTGCTGATCACCATTGGTGCCACCGGCATCCTGCTCCCGTTAAGTAAGGGTGCTGAGTGGGGATGGACCTCGCCGACTACGCTCGGATTGTTCGCTGCCGGCGCGGCAGTCCTTGTTGTCTTCGCGAAGTGGGAGAGTCGCCACGTAGCTCCGCTCGTGCAATTGCGCCTGTTTGCGGTCCCGCACTTCCTGCTGCCCAACATTGCCGTCGCACTGCTCGCCGCCACCACAGGTGCGGTGTTCATCTTCTTCGTCGGCTACACGTCGGCACCGCCGGACCTCGCTGGTTACGGTTTCGGCGCTTCCGTCCTCCGGGCTGGTAGCTTCATGCTCCCGTACTCGATCATGGCCTTCCTCGTCAGTCCACTCTCGGCCAGGCTTGGGCAGGGGGTCGGTGCTCGCACGCTGCTGATCACCGGCGGTATGCTGACGACTCTCACCTTCGCGTTCCTGACGTGGAACCACGACCAGCAGTGGCAGATCTACTTGGGCTCCGCGGTCTACGGCATCGCGCTGGCCTGCTTCAATCCGGCCCTATATGCCCTGGTGGCCGACGCGTTCTCGATCGACAAAGCGGGTGTCGCGCAGGGTATGAGCACACTGTCCGAGCAACTGGGTAGCTCTGTCGGCAGTGCGGCGACTACCGCCGTCCTTGCCGCGTCGTTGATTCCCGGCACGCAACTCTCGACGGCGGGCGCCTATACGCATGCCTATGTGCTGTGTGTCGGCTTCGCCACTGTCGGGCTGATTGTCGCAGTCGTGGAGGCGTTCATTCACCGGACACGCGGGTCTGCGATCCGCGGAAGGTGAAATGGTACGACATCCACTGGCCATCTTTACGGACGGTCAGTCTGTTGAAACTGTTATAGACCGACGGTGTGTCAATTTGGATTCACCCCACTGCCCGGTAGGTCGTCGGGTGGCATCTGGCGACGGTGATCGACTACCGCTCCCGCAAACTGGCCAGGTGGGGGTTGACCGATCACATGCGCACCGAATCGGTAGAGGATGCGCTGAAAGCGGCCGAGCGTGAGCGTGACGGGTTAGCAGGCGGCGAATCAGCCGAAACTGCTGAAGCGACTGAAGGCACTGCCGTGGAAGAACATTCCGGTGTCGACGTCGATTGCTGGACCGGGCCACGACCGGCTCGAACGCCGCACCATCAAGGCCACCGAACACACCGATGGCCCGGGTTTCCCCGGGGCAGTGCAGGCCCTGCAAATCCGGCGGACCGTCACCCGCAGTGGGCGCAGAACCGTCGAGGTGGCGTACCTGATCTGTTCGGTGCCGATGACCGAGGTCGCACCAGCGCAGGTCGCCGCTTGGATCCGGGGGCACTGGACGATCGAGAACCGAGTGCACTGGTCCGCGACGTCACCTGCGATGAGGACCGTTGCACGATCAGAACCGGGTCCGCTCCACAGGTGATGGCCTCGCTCCGCAACGTGGTCATCGGGATCCTCCGGTTGGCTGGCCACCTCAACATCGCCTCGACACTGCGCCACCACGGCAGAGACCCGAATCGTCCGATCGACCTGCTTCTGTCCGTCTGAAGTGGGTTTATGCGACTTTGCCGAGGCCCTTGGTTCTTGGTGGCCGCGATGCTGTTACTCGTGGCGGAGAAGCCGTCGCGCCTCGACGCAGTCGAGGTTGTCGTACTGACGACAGTGGCACTGTCGCCAGTGGCCGCGCTCCACTTCGGAGAGCATTCATGCGTCACTCGCCCTTCGTAAGTTCGTTGTGTGCCGCCGTCGGTCCAACCGACAGCATGGGCTATCGATCTCGATCACGCGATCCTTTAATCAGGATACTGATTAAAGGATATGACGTGAGGCACGTACGGCGTCAGCCCTTCATTAGGGAACCTACGAAAGGACATGCCGACGAGGGTGCGTTCGATCCAGATCCGGAAGTAGCTACACCTTCAAGTGGCAGGAGTGTCCCTCAGATCAAATTTTTTGGGATACTGTATTGGATAGTTCTCGAATTGAAAGGGCATATCGACATGTCGGACTCACCGGGCCAGTCGGCCATCATCACCGGCGGCGGCAGGGGCATCGGCCTCGCCATCGCCCGCGCTTTCGTCAAGGAGGGGATTGCGGTCACGATCACTGATATCGACCAAGGCGCGCTCGACACTGCTCGGAAGGAGCTGGAATCGACCGTCACCGGTGCTCGGGTTATGCCGATCCTGTCCGATGCGAAGGATCCGGCCGGTGCCACGGAAGTGGTCCGTCTCACGGTCGACGAGTTTGGGCGCCTCGACATCCTGGTGAACAACGCGCAGCAGTTCAACGCGTCCAAACCGCTGATCGAGCTCACCGCCGAGGACTTCGCGACCGCCTACGAGTCGGGCGTCTTCGCCACCTGGCGTTACATGGTGGCCGCATACCCCCACCTCAAGGCGACAAAGGGCACGGTCATCAACATGGGTTCCGGCGCCGGCGTTATGGCCCAGCCCCAGCAGGGCGCCTACGGATCGAACAAGGAGGCAATCCGCGGGCTCACGCGCATCGCCGCTCGCGAGTGGGGCTGCGACGACATCACGGTCAACGCGATCAGCCCGCGCGTGCACTCCATAGAGTCCGAGCGCTTCCTGCGCGAGTACCCCGACCAGGTGGCCGAGGTACTCAAATCGTCGGCACTGGGCCGATTCGGCGACCCGGAGGTCAATGTCGGCGGCACCTGCGTCTTCCTCGCGTCGCCAGCGGGCAAGTTCATGACCGGCGCGACGCTGGAGGTCAACGGCGGAGGCGCAATCCGGCCGTGATGCCCCGTCCCGGATGCCAACCGGTCAACGACGCGATCACTTGCGTCTGCGAACGCCCCCAGCGCGTGTCTCTCGATTAGGGGCACCGCGATCAACGACACTGGACGTCGGGGCACGTACACCGACTACCGACGCCCAGTGGGCGTTGATCCAAGGCCAATGCTGTGCTAGTCCAACAGCGCGTCCCGAGCAACAGCAAGGCCGCGTGGCCATCATGTACCAGTATCGAGCCGGGTGCGACGTGCAGTGGCCCTACCTGTCGAATGCATTCCGTGGCAGACGATCTAGAAGATCATTGCCGTGACGTCGGCACACGGACCGGAATTTTCACGACAGTTCTAGTAGACTGTCGCTGCTAAGTGTTGGGATATAGGTGGCGGAGTTTGATGCGGGCGTCGTCGG
>NZ_JARJBD010000102.1:0-34251 GCF_029269925.1 Rhodococcus sp. T2V | reverse complement strand
CTGACAATGCTCGCCGACCGCACAGGCGAGTCGGATCTGATTTTCCGCGACGGATGTTTCTACCTGCATGCAACCGTCGACACCGACGCCCCGGATCAGCTGGTCCCCGCCGACGACCCCACCGGGTGGCTGGGTGTGGACTCCGCGAAACGGAAACTGAAGATACGGCGGAGGAAGGAGACTCGGTACGCCACCGACATCAATCACCAACTCTCGAAAACGATTGTTGCCCAGGCACAACGCACCGGTCAAGGAATCGCGGTAGAAGATCTGTCGGGAATCCGGGACCGGGTACGGCTCGCACGCAGACAACGGCAACAAGTGCACTCCTGGGCATACGCGCAACTGCGCGACCAGATCATCTATAAGGCGCAAGCCGCGGGAGTGCCGGTGCAGGTGATCAACCCTCGCAATACCAGCAAGACGTGCCACCGCTGCGGGCACTGCGACACCGCGAACAGGCACAGTCAAGCACTGCTCCGGTGCTGCGGCTGCGGATGGACCGGTCACGCGGACTGTAACGCCGCTGCCAACATTGCCGCACTCGGGCACGACAATTACCGGGCCGCCCAATCAACCGTGCCTATAGCAGCCACCCCTCTCGCAGCCAGTGAGAACGTGAGCAGCAAACCCGAGTCCTCCAGTACCGGGTAGTTGATATCTGCACCTCGATATGTCTGAAGACTGACTGGGGAAACTGGTTGAAGTGGTTATGCTGCTGTCGATTTTACTCGCGTCGAGCGAACCCGAGCGGGTCTCGGGAGGTCGCACCGCCCTCGACCGGAATCAGGCTGCCGGTGATGTAACCGGCCGCCGGAGACAGCAGGAATCCGATGGTGCCTGCCACCTCGTACGCCTGCCCCAAGCGCTCGAGCAGAGCCTGGTTGACGATCGATTCTGCTGCTGTTCGGCCGATCCGGTCGAGCGTCTCGACCATGCGGGCGGTCAGGAAGAACCCCGGGGTAACGCCGTTGACTCGCACGCCCGCCGAACCGTATGCGGCCGCGAGTTGCTTGATCCAGGTGTTCAGCGCCGCCTTTGCGGGACCGTAACCGGGGGCGGCCGGGCTGGCGTACTGGGACCACGAGCTGGAGACGAAGACAATGGATCCGCCGCCGCTGCGGGCGATCAGCGGACAAAGCGCTTGTCCGAGAAGAAACGCGTGCCGGGTATTGACACGGAAGTCGTCTTCCCAGTCGGCCAAGGTGAACTCCGCCAACGGCTTCGGAGTCGTCCTGCCGACGACGTCGACAAATCCGTGGATCTCCCCGACTTCGTCTTCGATGAACTTCACGAGTTCCGCGACGCCGGACTCGGACGTCACGTCGGCACAGAGTGAAGGGCAGTTCAGGGTTCGGCTGATCGACTCCGCGCCCGCGGGGTCGACGTCGACGCATACCAATTCGGCGCCCATGGAGGCCAACATGCGACTGGTGTGTTCCCCGATGCCACTTCCGGCCCCGAGTACGACAATCCGATGTCCGTCCAACCGGAGAAGTCGGCCGTACTCGACATCGGCGGCGGCGACAGGCACATTGGATCTCAGTGCTTGGTGCAATGTCAGTTCCTTTACGGATCAGTTCGGGGGAGCGGAGGCAACTGTGCGCGAACTATCGGGTCCGACGAAGAAGGCGCATGAAACTCCGAGTTGGATGCCGTTGCAACACAAATTCTCTCATGAGGTGAGAATCGCATTCCGGGGGTATACGAGCAACCGAAAATGTCTATCGGGGTGATAGTTCCCGGGTATGTCGATCGACCTTGACACCTTGGTGCGCTGCTGGTCCACTAGTGGCCAGCCGATTTGGGTGAGTGAACGTCCTGTGATATCGCGTGCGGGAACTTCTGTGGTTTGTACGATTCGGGATCGGCTGTCCACTTTCAGGCGAAACGATCGATTTTGCCTGCCCTGATGTTGTGAGCTTAGGGAGAGCGATGAGCAAGGATTTCCACCGCGTCGAATCCGCCGGGCGAATTCGCG
The DNA here is from genome assembly GCF_029269925.1 of Rhodococcus sp. T2V. Classification (NCBI taxonomy): domain Bacteria; kingdom Bacillati; phylum Actinomycetota; class Actinomycetes; order Mycobacteriales; family Nocardiaceae; genus Rhodococcus; species Rhodococcus sp. T2V. The sequence continues at coordinate 32,270 of NZ_JARJBD010000102.1, read as the reverse complement.
GAGCGGCGCCCGGGTCTGCAATCAGCCGTCGCAATGTGTTCAAGTTTGCCGGCGCTGGAGCGCTGGCCGTCGGTGTCGGTTCCGTACTCGCCGCATGCGGCGGAGGCGGCGGAGCAGCCGGAACGCAGGGACCGAAAGCAGCTGGTGCGCTCGCGAGGCCGACTCCATTCGTCGTGGGATCGTCATCCGGCGACAACTTCCTGATCGATGCGATCAATGTCGCTCAAAACCAGTTCTCCCTCTTCAACCTGGAAGTTCCCAAGCTCATCTACCCCCAGAGCGGTGTGCAAGGTTTGCAGATGGTCAGTGCGGGCGCGATCGATGGCGCTGCGATGGACACGATGGGCGCAATGCTCGCCTTCGCCAAGAGTCAGAACGGCAAACGGCCGGTGATTGTCGGTATGCGCATGCCGGTCAACACCTACAACCTGATCGTGGGGCCGGGTAACTGGCCCGGTGAGAACGCCTCGTTCGTCGACAAGATGGCGTCCTTGAAGGGGAAGACGATTGGTGTCACCGCGATCGGTGCAGGTACCGACAACATTCTGAATCTGGCGCTGGAGGCGGCTGGGATGGAACGCGATGACATTACTGTCCTCGGGGTTGGGCAGCTGTCGGCCGCCATCGCCCAGATGAAGAACGACCGGCTCGATGCCTATGTGGGATTCACGTTCGGCGCGGGTCTGTCTGTTGCCACGCAAGTCGGTGGCCGGATGCTGATCGATTTCAGTGCCGCCGGTACCCCGCAGCTGTTGAGTGATCTGCAGGTTTGTCCCCTGGTCATGCGTGAAGACAAGGTCGAAGCGAATCAGGACACTGCCGACGCGTGGCTTGCTGCGCAGTGGGAGGCCAAGACTTGGATCACCGACAATCGGGCCGCTGCGGCACAACTCCTCAACGAGGGAACCTTCAACAACGAGGCACCGGAAGACGCAGCCAGGACAATCGATTTCATGGTCGATCGTGTCTTCCCGAAGGTCGGTCCGAACTGGAGGGTCACTCGTAGCGGGATCGAGCATGCTGCCGAGGTGATGGATCGGCTGGGCATGCTCGAGAAGGGCGCGGTGCACTACGAAGACATCGTCCCGCCCTTCGCACGCGTCTGATCCGGTAGCAGAGGGATTCTCGCATGATCAATCAGATAGCAGGTAAGAGTGACGCATTCGATCTGTCGAACAAGGTTGCTATCGTCACCGGGGCAGGACGAGGGATCGGCCGTGCGTGCGCACTCCACCTCGCCGGCGCGGGCGCCGACCTCGTCCTGGCCTCTCGGACTGCAACGGAGCTGGACGCTGTCGCACATGAGGTGGAGGCACTCGGCGCGAAGGCACTGGTCGTACCGTGCGATGTCGCCGACTTCGACGCGTGCGATGCCGTCGCCCGTGAAGCCGTCGATGTGTTCGGTGACGTCGATCTTCTCGTCAACAGTGCCGGTGCGGGGGCTCCCTGCGCGGTGATCGACGCCGATCCCGCCGACTGGGCCCGTGTGGTCACGCTGAACTTGATAGGCACGTTCAATATTGCGCGAGCTGTTCTCCCCTTCATGATCGAGGCGGGCGGCGGCCGGATCATCCTGATCGGGTCGGGTCACGGGCATTCCACGACGGCTGGATTTTCGGCCTACGGTGCGTCCAAGGCGGGGGTCAGTCATCTCACGAAGACCTTGGCCGAAGAAGTCTGGGAGCATGGTATCGACGTGAACGAAGTGATTCCCGGGCCCGTAGCGACACAGCTCACTCGAGGTCTTGTCGCAGTGGGTGAAGCCCCTGACGGCTTGCCGAGTGAGCGTGTGAAGTTGCCGCACGAAGTCGCAGAACTGGTCGGGTGGCTGGCCCAGCAGCGCGTCGGCGGTCCCACCGGGCAGGTCTTCAGCCTGGCACGTAGAGCGTTGTAGATCGTCATGCCCTGGCCGAAAAGGTAGAGCCCTTGCCCCCGTGGGGGCAAGGGCTCTGTCGGTCAGAGGTCGATGGCGAGACGCGTACTCAGTGCACGCGAGACGCAGATCATCATCGTCTTGCCGGCCTCGCGTTCACGCTCGTCGAGAACGGAATCCCGATGGTCCGGGACGCCGTCCAGAACCGCGACCTCACACGAGGCACACGTACCCTCCATGCACGACGAGAGGACCGGAACACCCGACTGTTCGACGGCGTCGAGAATGCTCTGACCGTGATTCACGGTGATTGTCTTCCCACTCTGCACCAGTTCTACTTCGAACGCAGTCTCGGCTGCGTGCTCGTCGATGGCTCGCGGGGAGAAGCGTTCCACACACAGAGAATCCGAAGGCCAGGCCGGCCGGCACCGGTCCTCGACCGCGGAGAGAAGCGGTTCAGGTCCACAACAGTAGACCAAGGTCTCGGGATCGGGATCTGCCAGTGCTGAACCGAGATCGATGAACCCGACCTCGTCCTGCGGATAGAGATGAACGCCGGCGTGGTCGAATTCCAACAGCTGATCGACGAAAGCCATCGACTGGCGTGAGCGGCCACCGTAGTGAATCGCCCACCGGGCACCCGATTTCGCCGCAGCGGAAATCATCGGCAGCATCGGGGTGATACCGATCCCGCCCGCAATGAAGAGGTAGTTACGTGACGGCCGGAGTGGGAACAGGTTGCGTGGCCCCCGTGCCGTCACGAACGACTTCTCCTGCAGTTCATCATGAACTCGTTGCGATCCGCCCCGGCCCGAGACGTCCCGGAGCACCGCGATCTTCCAACAGCCACGGTCGGCGGGATCTCCGCACAGCGAATACTGGCGAACCATGGATTCCGACAGGATCAACTCGATATGCGACCCCGGATCCCACGCCGGAAGATCCGATCCGTCTTCCGTTCGCAACTCGAGTTGGATGATGTCATCGGTGAGGACCGTCCGTTGCTCGACTACGAGTCTCACTTCGGTTCCGTTGAACGAATTGCGCATTGCGAAGCCTGCTTTCCGCGAATCGATCGGGCACCATGATCAATCCGTGTGCACAACAATGGCTCCGGATGGACAGATACGTTCCGATTCGATCACCCCCGCTTGCTCGTCAGCGAGGACGTTCTCCCGATGAACGAACACCAGACCGTCGTCGTCGTTCTGATCGAAGATGCCCGGCTCGCGTCCGACGCAGAGTCCCGCCGCAATACACTTCGTGTTATCTACCGACACCCGAATCACAACCGCTCCTTGCCATCGAACTTCCTCACGGGCTCACCCGGCAGGTGAAGCCCGCACCATGAGTTGTCTGTGTGGTTCGCTCGCTACCAGGTAACCGGGAATTCGTGGACCCCGTAGAACGCTGAATCATCCTTGAATCTGAGCTGTTCGATCGGCTGTGCCGACCGGAGACTGGGAATGACGTCGAACACGGCCTCGATCACAACTTCGAGTTCCATGCGCGCGAGAGCCTGACCGAGGCACTGATGAACGCCGTACCCGAAGGCCATGTGCTGGCGGGCTTCCGGCCGGCCGACATCGAGTACCTCCGGATTCGGGAAGATGGACTCGTCCCAGTTCGCCGCGGACACCGCCGCAATGAAGCCGTCGCCCGCCGGAATCGTTCGACCGCCGACCTCGATGTCTTCGAGCGCCAGGCGTATCGCATTGCTGTGCGTGACCGACGTGATGCGGAGAAGTTCCTCGATGGCGTTGGTGACGGTGACCTCGCCGGATGTGATCCGCGCCAGCTGGTCTGGATTCTCGAGTAGCGCCATCGTTCCCAGGGTGATCACGTTGGCGGTGGTTTCATGGCCGCCGAGGAGGAGAAGATTCGCGTCCATCAACGCATCTTCGCGGGTCAGATCACCGTTGGTCACATGGTCCGCCAAGAAGGTCATGACGTCGTCGCGGGGGTCGGCACTGCGCGCGTCGAGCAGTCCGCCGAGGTAGTCGAGCAGTTCGTCGGTGGTCTCCGTGATTTCGGTGGGGGTGGCTGTGCGTGAGATCCGTATCGCACTGTTCTCCTGGAAGAATTCGTGATCCTGATAGGGGACGCCGTAGTTCGCATGCGACTGTCGACGGCACGACCAGGGAGAACTCGGTGAAGAAGTCGACAGGCGGAGTCTTGGTGACCAGGTTCTCCAGGAGTTCCCGTACCAACTTCGTCACAGTCGGCCGCAATGCCTCGATCCGATGAACGGTAAAGAAGGGGATCAGTAGTCGGCGCCGTCGGCTGTGCTCTGGTCCGTCCATCCGTTGGAGGGATTCGTCCTGCATCTTGGCTGCCTGATCGGACGCGGACAGGAAGGGAAAGTTGGGTCTTCTCGTCTGCGAACTGATCGAGGATGACCGCAGGATCGAACGGATGTCGTCGTAGCGCGTCAATAACCAGGCCGAACGGCCATCCCAAAGGTTCACCTGCGCAACCGGTTGAGTATCTCGCAGTTCGCGGTACTCGGCAGGTGCGGAGAACGGGCAAGTCCTGCGCATAGGGAATTCGGGAGTGGGAACAGGTGACGCCATAGGTTACCTCCACACATCAAGGGGTTTGTGACGACGGTCTCACTGATCCTGGTGTCGGCGCACGGCAGCGTCAAGGAACTTCTCCGGCTCAGCGGCTATCGCCGCGATAGCCGTTTCTTGCTTGTGTTGCGGTGGTGGGAACCGTTGCTGCCCAGGTGATCCTGTTCGATCAGATCCGGTGCAACGCTTCCGGTACGCGCGGGCGTCCGGGTCAGTTGCGGATCATCGCCAGCGCCGTGCGCAGCCCGCGCCGTGTACCGGTCGCGGGGTCGACCCCGAACACTTCCTTCATCCCACCCCGGATGCGGAAGCGCAGTTCCGACGCCGTCTCCGGTGCGTCGTCGGCGGACGCCGACAGAAAGCGGTTGGGCAGGGCGAGCTTGAAGATGGTGCGCAGGGTGAGTCCGTACTGGTGGGGGAGGGAACCCGTCGTGTACGGGAGGTCGTACTTGTCGCACAGTGCCCGCATCTCCACGCCGATCTCGGCGTAGCGGTTGCTGGGGAGACCCGGGAACGCGTGGTGCTCGATCTGGTAGCAGAGATTGCCGCTCATGAACGCGAGCACCGGGCCCGCGTGGAAGTTCGCCGAGCCCAGCATCTGGCGCAGATACCACTCGGCCTTCGTCTCCTGGTCGAACTCCTCCTCGGTGAACTTCTCGGCACCGTCCGGGAAGTGGCCGCAGAAGATGACACCGTAGGCCCACAGGTTCAGGATCACGTTGGCCGTGATGTTCGCCGTGAGGGTGCTCTTCCACGCCGGGCCGGTCAGCGCCGGGAACACCACGTAGTCCTTGCCGGCCTGTCGCGCGATCTTCCGGCCCACCTCCTTCGCGTTGCGGAGGGTTTCGGCGCGGTCGTCGTCGCCGCGCCGGATACTCTCCACGTCCAGGTGGTGCAGCGCGACACCCCACTCGAACAGCAACGCCAGCAGCACGTTGTAGAACGGCTGCGCCAGGTACACCGGCGACCACTTCTGATCGCGGGTCATCCGCAGAATCCCGTAGCCGACGTCGCTGTCGAGTCCGACGATATTGGTGAACTTGTGGTGCACGTAGTTGTGGGAGTGCTTCCACCCCGAGGACGGGCATGTGTTGTCCCACTCCCAATTCGACGAGTGGATCTCGGGGTCGTTCATCCAATCCCATTGGCCGTGAATGACATTGTGGCCGAGTTCCATGTTCTCGATGATCTTCGCCGCACCCATCAGGGCGGTACGCAGGAGCCATGCCGGTCTCTTCCGGCTGCCGAACAGGACGACCCTGCCCGCAATCGCCAGCGACCGCTGCAGCTTGATCGCCCGGTCGATGTACCGCGCGTCGCGGGCGCCGCGGGACTCCTCGATGTCGGCGCGGATCGCATCGAGTTCCGCGCCCAGCGCCTCCACATCGGCCTCGGTGAGGTGGCTGTACTCCTTGATATCGGTAATGGCCATCTCGTGTCGGTACCCGGTTCGTGCCATTCCCAATCCGCGTATCCGCCCAACCGATGCACAACCGTGTCGTGGTCACGCGTCCGTGTGAGAGTGGTCCGCTATTCTCTCCACGGTCACCGAGCATTCGGTGGCCCGGGTCCAGGGGTGGACCTCGATGCAGATAACAGGGGGGGAAGTCGATGTCAGAGGGCGATATGACATGGCCGGACAGTGTCATCGGTTCACTGGACGGGACCGGTGTGCCGCGACCTCCGCTGGCGAGCGTCCCAGGGTTGCCGCCGGTGCTCGGCGGACCGGACGTCACGGTGGTCAAGGTCGACCCCGACATGCTCCGTGCGATGTCCGGTTCGCTCGGCGCCATCGCCCGTGAGGTCGAGGCGCTGGGCGGCCGGCGGAGCTTCGACGACGCGGGCCGGGCAGTCGAGGGATCCGAGACCGCCGCCGCGTGCCGGGACGCCGGCGACATTCTCGCGTCCGCGCTCGGAGTCGCCGCCAGTCGCATCGACGAGATGGCGTTCATCGCGGGTGACGGGGCCGAGAACTACGAGGTCAGCGACACGGCGTTCGCTTCGCAGCTGTCGGCGATGGGGGAGATGTGATTCCGCCGAGGTCGCAACTGCACGTCTGGAACCCGCAGGACCTGAGGTCGGCGGGCGAGGAAATCGGTCGGACCGCCGAAGATACGCGAAGCCGGGCCGAGGACGTCTATCGGGTCGTCGCGGATCTTGGCCTCCACGACGACTGGCGCGGTCCGTCGCAGGCGGCTGCCGAGCAGCGGGCGAACACCGAACGGACGGAATTCCGGCGGCTCGCAGACGATCTGGAGGATCTGTCGACCGCCCTGGTGGGCGGGGCCGATCGCCTCGGTCATGCGCGAGACTACGTCGCCGCCGTGATCGACAAAGCGGCAACCGACGGATTCACCGTCTCCGACGACTGGCAGATCGTCAGTCAGCCGAAGACGAGGAGTGACGCCGAAGCCGCCGAACACGCCGACCTGATGGAATACTGGCGCAGCCAGCTCGATGGGGCCCTGACAGAACTCGACAATGCCGATCGGGACATGGCGACGGCGATCCGGGACGCCCTCGGGGCCGTCGCGGCGAGCGCCCCCGCGTCGGCGGGCCTGTCGGGGCACGAGGGCACCGAGTTGGGCGAGCAGGTCGCGCAAGGCGGTTCCGACATTCCGCAGGACGTCCGTGACCGCGTTGCGCGGGAGATCGCGGCAGCCGGGCTCACCCCAGCACAAGTGAAGACGCTGGCCGACGGCGGCAAGGTCACCGACATTCCGCAGGGAACGATGGATTTCCTCCAGCAGTTCTACACCGCCGCCGGCAAGGACGGCTTCCTCGCACTCTCGGAGCAGTACACCGAGAACGGTCGCACGGAGGCGGCGAGCGCGCTGTCCAACGGCCTCGCCGTCGTGTCGAACTACAACGTCGGCAGTGCAGCCGGTGACGTCGGCGGACAGAGTCACATCCCGGAAAGTCTTCGTGGGTTGTTCGAGGGGCCGGTGACGTCGACCGGCAACCTCACGAAGGGCGCGCACGACGCCCCGCAGCAGTCGATGGTCGTCAACAACGGCCACGACCTGGCGCGATTCACCAAGGCGTTCGCTCTCGTGGACCCCGCCGTCCAGCAGGGCAGTGAGCTGAGCGAGAATCTTCTCTCCCGTGCCGGCGAGATCGCGTCGGCCACGAACGACAAGAGTCTGCTGATCGGCGACTCCTTCGACCACAAGATGCTGGGCCGCGACGGCGTCGACACACTCCTGCAGGACATGATCGGGGTCGGTGGCCGTGACCATGTCGCCGTCCACAACATCCTGTCCGGTGAAGGCATGCCGACCGGTTACAACCGCGACGACGTCGTCATGCCTCTGCTTCAGCGCGATTGGGCCGAGGGCGGCGAACAGAACGTCGCCGGGATGTTCGACTGGATCGCCGACGACGCCAGACCCTCTGATCCGTCGGACCCCGGAGAGATGTTCCGGTCGCAGCAAGCCGGCGAATCGGCCTTCGGGCTGGCACAGATCCTCGCGGCCAAAGACGCCGAACTGCTCGACATCCCCGGGATGAAAGGCCAGGCCATCGGCGAGGTGAACCCCGAAATCACCCAGGCCTTGGGCACTTCACTCGCACCCTACATCGGCAACATGGTGGGGGTGCCCGAGTCCTTTACCGGAACCAATGCCTTCAGCGGCGAATCGGGACATGCGCACTTGCGGCTCGAAGAAGTGCCGCGAATCTTCTCTGTCATCGACTCCAACGCCGACGCGGCGGGCTACTTCAACGCCCAGGCCTTGGGAGTGTCGGCGCAACTGGAACAAGCGTGGGCTGTCGACGGCCAGACACATCAGAATCCCCACTACCAGTACGGGGGATGGGCGGGCAATCTTCAGGGCGTGGTGGACAAGGGATTCGATCTCGAGTTCGCCGACCGACTCGGCGACGAAACCTCCCAGAACGCAGCCGGTTTCGAGAGCAAGGGGGTTGCCTACGACACGATCAGGACAGTTATCAGCAAGGGTGTCGAATTCATTCCCGTCGCGGGTCCTCTGATTTCGAGCGGAATCGATCTCGCCGACCCGACGTTCAAGAGCGCCGTCATGGGTGCTGTGCCCGACGGGACAGTCCAGCCGAACACGCAGTTCGCAGAGGATTCGCTTCTTGCAAAGCAGTACTACCAGATTGCGCTTGGGCTTCAAGCGGCGAATGGCGGCTCGCTTGACCCCTATGTCGGTCTCGAGGACTTTCGAGATGGTGTGAACGGCCCACTGCTGCCGTATGACGAGATTGTCTCTGACCGTCCAAGTTTTACAACCCCACTGCTGTCTTCGAGTTTGGCCGGATACATCACCGAAGCAGGCTTTCCCGGCGTTGGTGAGTTTGTCGACGCGATGAACGCAGGACGTGAGCAAGTGCAGGGCATGGAGTTCGGGCAATGAGGGCTCGAATGGCGACCGTCTGCGCTGCAGTGCTCTTATCGGTGAGTGCCTGTGGGACAGATGAAGTGACAACGCCAATCGACGCCACGGAAAGCATTGTCAAGGGATACAGCGTTCCCGACAACATCAACTACAACGTTCGATGGTCGGCGGATCCAGGAATCGACCTGTTCAGCAGACCCGCGGTAGTCGTCCGGGCGTATATGGAGTCGTATTATCTTGCGATTCATGGCCATGCGTTGGCGGCAGGCTACCCAGGATTCGCTGACGCGACGTCACAGCAGCGCGACCGGGTCGACTTCGACTACTGGAACGGTCTGGAGCTGGAACGACTCGCGGGCACCCAGTTTGAGCACCTGCTGGCGCTTGCACCGACTTCGGATGGGTGGGCCGCCACGGTGTGTTCGGGCAATTACGCCGTAATGGCGGAGAAGGACAGTCGATTCTTCAATCTGGCAGGTCCGTCCCCGCAGGCCGAAACAGTGAGGATCGTGGCGCCTGAGCAGACGCTGCCCGTCACTTCTGAGCCGCTTGCCGCGGAGGGCGCAGAGCGTGCTCCATCTGCGGATGTGTTCGCTGGTTGGAAGATCGCCGAGCACGAGCAGGCTGCGCGCGGTCAGAACGCGTATTCCGAGTGCGACTCGCGGATGCCCGATGCCAGGGATGCGCGTCCGCATAAGGTGAACCTCCCGCACGACGCGCCATACCCGACGCTGGCTCCGTATCCGGGCTGGCCGAGGTTCGACGAGAACTGACGATCGTCTTCTGCGGCCGGGCAGGGCGCTGTCGCTGCAGCCGTCGTGCGGTCATATCCTCGACGGAGTCTCCGTGTTCGTGGAGGCGCGAGCGAATGATCGGACGGTTTGTGGTGGACAGCAAGTGTGACGTCGTCTATGCGGACGACCTCGGGGTCGGCGAGAGGTTCGAGCTGGGCTCGTACACGGTGACCGAGGAGGAGGTGCTCGAGTTCGCGGGGCAGTGGGATCCGCAGTCGTTCCACATCGACCGTGAATCCGCAGATGAGGGCTATTTCGGTGGGCTCATCGCGAGTGGGGTCCACACGATTGCGGTGTGTCAGCGACTGTCGGCGACCACTCTCTACGCGCACTGGAGCGTTATCGCAGGGAGCCGGATGCGCGACGTCAACTTCCTCCGGCCGGTGCGGCCGGCTGACGTGCTGACCGGGAACCTGCTGATCGAGGACGTGAAGCTGGACGGTCGTGGGCGGGCGTTGGTGACTGTCGCGACTGAGATTCTCAACGGGTCGGGCAAGCAGGTGTTGACGTCGGTGACCGAGATGTACGTGCGCTGCCGCCCCGAAACCGACTGATCGTCGAATTTTCTGGACGAAACACCCTCGTCGAGGATTGTTTTTCGGGTTTCTGGGTATCGCAGCCTGGGAGGCCATGAAACCAACGGAGGCAATCATGAGAATGGGTAGGAGGGTGGCCGCGGTGGCAGTGTTCGCGGCTTCGATCGGATTGGGAGCGTCCGGTGTCGCCTGGGGCGGGAGTCTCGACTCGGCGGTGCCGGTGCGCAGGCCGGATGTCATTCAGCCGATGCCGCCCGGGTTCCCGCAGAACGGTCCGATCGGGTGCGACGACTGGGCGGAACCGTACGAGAACAACGTCCCGGCGTGGGGCACCGATCCGTACAACCAATTCGACAACTGGTGCGACGGCCCCGACGACGGCCTTTCCGCGCAGCAGCCGCCGGTCAACGACGATCAAGGCCGGACGGTCAATCCCTGATTCGGCGGTGATCGTTCACACGAGGCAGTGAGCCGTCGTGTAGCTCGGTCGTGAACTGAGACCGACCGCCCGGCAAGTGTCATCCACGAAATTCGCCTTTCGAGGGTTGTGTACGTTGTTCATGGGCACAGACCGTTGTCGGCGTCATTCGCCTATGGGAGGGAGTGCGCAGCTGCCTTCCGGCGTTCAATAGGACGGTTGGTACGACGGACCGCCGCAACAGGCCAGGTGCAGCGGTGACGAGGGCGGGGGGGCGACTCACCGAACGAGCCGTAACCGATCGATCCGAATCGGCGCGTCCGGGAACCTCGTTCCGGGCGCGCTGATTCAGATGCCGGAGGGTGGTTCGTGCAGACCGAAGGCGGACCCCTGGTCGTCGTGGCACAGCTTGAATCGCCCGAATTTTGCTACTGACTCGGGATCGTCACCCAGATCCACGGCGTCGATTGTGCCGCCGAGTGCCAGAACGTGCTCGACCGCGGCGTCGAGGTCCGGCACCCGGAAGAAGACGTAGGGGCCGGCGCCGTCGTCGCCGCCGTGGATCCCGCCCGGCACGTTCGGGGTGGCGATCGAATATCCCGATCCGCCGGGTCCCGATTCGAATTCCCAGCCGAACAACGCCGAGTAGAACTTTTGGCCCTGCTCCGTGTTGGCCACACCCAGTTCGAAGAACGACAGTTCGCCCGACATGAGCACTCCTCCGTCGACAATGTTTACGTGACGCTACGCCGACGTGCCGACACGCAGAAGTCTTGCATGTTAGATCGATAGTGCTCTAACATTGGAGCGAAATCGATCCAAGGGGGATTTGTGGAGTTGACCGAACGCCAGACCGACCGAGCCGCAGGCGTATTGATCGCCACCGCCGCGGGCGACGCGCTCGGGGCGGGATACGAGTTCACCACCCCGGCGGCCGATGCGGTGATCGACATGGTCGGGGGCGGCATGTTCGACTGGGCGCCGGGGGAGTGGACCGACGACACGTCGATGGCCGTAGCCGTCGCGGAGGTGGCAGCGTCCGGAGTGGACATCGGCCGGGATGACGGGCTGGATGCCGTTGCTGCACAGTTCGTTCGGTGGATCGATTCGAACCCGCCCGACGTCGGCAATCAGACGCGTGCCGTGCTGTCGGCCCGCGACGGCTCGGCCGCGGCCATGCAGGAGCGGGCACGCAGCATCACGGGGAGGAAGGGCGGCAACGGTTCGCTGATGCGGACGGCCCCGGTCGCGCTGGCGTATCTCGACGACGACGAGGCGTGCGCCGAGGCCGCGTGCCAGATCGGTGCCCTCACCCACGACGATCAGCGCGCCGGAGAGGCGTGCCGGCTGTGGTCGCACGCGATCCGGCACGCAGTGCTGTTCGGGACGTTCGACGGGGTGCGGGGATACCTGCAGGTGGCGCCCGCCGAGGTCGGCGAGTACTGGGGACCGCTGCTCGACCAGGCGGAACGCGGCACGCCCGCCGACTTCCCGAAGAACGGCTGGGTGGTTCACGCCCTGCAGACGGCGTGGTGGGCGATCAGCGGCGCCGACGATTCGGGGCCGCATCACCTTCGGCTGGCCCTCGAGCGGGCCGTCCGGGCGGGCAACGACACCGACACCACCGCGGCGATCGCGGGTGGGTTGCTCGGTGCCCGGTGGGGTGCGTCGGCGGTCCCGGACCGGTGGCGCCGGATGCTGCACGGCTGGCCGGGATATTCTGCGGACGATCTCGAGCGACTGGCGATGGCTGCCGTGCGGAGGGGTGAACCGGCGGACCGGCGCTGAGCATCAACGCGATTCGTACGTGAGCGGCGCGGTGTGCCGGGGTGCGCGGCGCCACTCACGTACGGGGGAACTGCGTCAGGCCGCCAACTCGTCGGCGATTTCGATGTCGATTTCCTCATCGGTCATTCCGCCGAAGAGATGGTTGGTGAACATGTCAGCTCGGTTCTCGTCGTGTGTGGTCGTTTTCGGCACGATCGGAGCGACTCGTCCGATCTATGGTGTGTATCGCCTCCGGCGGCGCTGCCGTTTCACTCCCACAGGTGAGTGGCAAAGTGTCCCGGGACGCGCATTCCCGCTCACGTAGCGCTTAGGCTCATCTCGACCGTTCGTGTCCCGGAACAGGAGATGAGTCGAGATGCCCGCAACCTTCGTTCTGCTGCCCGGCGCCGGCTCCGACTCGTGGTACTGGCACCGCGTCGCGCCGATCCTGGAGGGGAGCGGGCACTCGGTGATCGCCGTCGACCTCCCGTACGGGGACGACGACGCGGGCCAGTACGAGTTCGCCGATGTCGTCGTCGATGCGGTCGAGGACGTCGAGGGGGCGATCGTGCTGGTCGCGCAGTCCATGTCCGCGTTCACCGCGGCGATCGTCTGTCAGCGTGGCGAGGTCGACGTCGACCTGCTGGTTCTGGTGGCACCGATGCTGCCCGCACCGGGGGAGGCGCCGGGACGGTGGTGGGAGACCACCGGTCAGCCGGCGGCGAAGCGAGCGTTCGACCTGTCGGAGGGCCGCGACCCGGACGCACCCGACGACTTGCGGGCGCTGTTCTTCCACGACGTGCCGGACGACGTCACCGAGGAGGCGTTCAGCCACGAGGAGCCGGTCATGTCGGACACCCCGTTCGGGACGGTGTGGCAGGCGGAGGCGTGGCCGTTCGTGAAGACGCGGGTCGTGGCCGGCAGCCGTGATCGGCTGTTTCCGCTCGACTTCATGCAGCGGATCGTCCGGGAGCGGCTGGGCATCGCACCGGAGGTCATCGACTCGGGACATCTCGCGGCACTCGCGCGCCCCGGCGAACTTGCTGCCATGCTGGAGCGCTACGCGTCCGAACTGTAGGCCAGGTGAGTGGCAAAGCGTACTTGGAGGACGCATTGCCACTCACCTAGGCGCCCGGAAACGAGGAGGAGAAGCACTGGATGGCGTTGTCGGTATCAGGCGAGTTCGAGATCGAGGCGAGCCCCGAACAGGTCATGGCCGCGCTGGTGGACGTCGAACGCATCCCCGAGTGGTCGGCGGTGCACAAGAAGGTGGTCGTCGAGTCCCGGTTCGATGACGGACGCCCCCGCACCGTGCGGATGACGCTCGCCGTTCTCGGCGTCTCGGACACTCAGCTCGCCGAGCACAAGTGGATCGGCGACGAGCAGATGTCATGGACGCTCCTCGAAAGCGAGAAGCAGAAGTGCCAGGAAGGGGAGTACCGACTGGTCCCCACCCCGCGCGGGACGTCGGTTCAGCTCACGATGGCGGTGGAACCGAAGGTGTGGGTGCCGAAGTCCGTGCTGCGTCAGGGGCAGAAGCAGGCCGTGCGCTTGATCCGCAAGGGATTTACCCAGTTCGTTCGCGAGAACTACGTCTGAGTCGGTGTCCGCCCGTGATGCGCGGACACCGACTCGGGTGCTCCCTTTACGCGAACAACGTCTGCAAGGCTTTGTTCACCCGGTCTCGATCGAACGATGTCGGATCGAGTTGCTGACCCGGGCGAAGGCCGAGCCACTCCCGGATCTCGGAGTGTTCCTCGTGATGCGGGTCAGCGCTGGCTTCGATCTTGTTCGCCCAGCCCCACGGCCCGCCGGAATCCTCGTAGGGCGCCATATTGTGTCCATCGAGGCAGAGCGCGGCAGGGGAGTCGGGTGCAGGGTTGTCGACCGACTCGACCTCGATGTGGTGAATCCAGTCGTCACCGAAGTCGTAGAGGTAGGTGAGACGGTCGCCGACCGAGCTGAGCAACAAACCGACCGCGACCTCCTCCTCCGGGACGGCAGTACCCACGACATCACGGTGCGCGATGTCTGCGGCGGGAATGAACACTTTGCCGCCCGAGTACGCCGGTCCGGCGGAGAACTCGTGGAGATGAGAGTTTTCCCACCCGAACGCCGACTGGACGATGTCATGGAGAGCGGCGAGCGGAAGTGTGGCGTCGAGTCGAATGCGACGCCAGATTGGAATGTGCGTGCCTTCCAATGAGATCCGCACGGTAACTTGTGAATCCACGACTTCGGAAGATGCAAACTCGGTTTCTGCACTCACGAGTTGGACGGCACGAAGGACGGCAGGCTGCAGTGCGGCCGGAACTCGGTATGCGCCATCCTTGGTGAGCAACTTCTGTTCCACCAGCGTGTCCAAACGGTCGTAGACGAAGTCATCCATCAACGATCGCTCGTCGTCGAACGGCGCGTCTTCCGAGCTGGCCGTGGGCTCCTCTGTCATCGCCGCCAAGATCACCTGGATCACCACGATATCGGTGAGATGCGTGGGGTCGAGTGGATGACGTTGACCCGTTACGAGTTGGCTGCGGACGTATTCGGTGACAGCCGCCCGGATCAGCGGCAGCCCGCGGGTTGAGCGGTCGGTGATCAGCTCCGCGTTCGGTCCGGGGACCGCTCGCGTGGAGTTGACGGTGATGAGGCCGATCTCTTCCGCGGTTTCCCAATACTCCAGCATTTCGGGTACGTCGCGCATCGAACGGATTTTCCGCGCACGCGGAAACCCGTCGGAGTCGACGGCGAGATCGATACCCAATGCGTGAGCGAGATCGGGAAGCGAGACGGGTTTGGGCACCTTGGTGGAGGTGACGGGCGCACCCGTGCCGACCCACCCGACCAGTGCGGCAAGGGTCGTGATCACCGGAAGCGAGGCGAGTGCGCGAAGCTCGTCATCTTCGTCCACGGCGGGAAGTGCGATGTCTTCGGGAAGGAGGACGGGTGGTTGCGGCTCGAGGAATTCGACGAGGTCCTCGATGCAATGGATGAGATTGTCCTCGGTGCCGGTCCACAGCCGGTTTTCGTCGAGATAGTTGAGGAAGGTCAGGGCCGAGGCGACGATCGCCATGGCGACGTCCTCGACGTCGTCAGTGGCTTCTGCCGCTACTTGATCGGCGACATCGAGCAGTGTGTGCGCGTCCGCGGGGAGCCAGCCGGTGGCGCGGAATCCGCGGCGGCCGCGTGCGAGGTTGGTGAGTGTCGACTCCACGAGGTGCCCGAAGAGATCCGTGTCCACCGGGAGATCGCCCGTGTGCAGCCATTGGACGAAGTTGTCGATTAGCGCCGGGTCGACGGCGGGAGCGGGAAACATCGGCACAACCGTCGAGCGGTTCCTCCGCTGTCGTGCCTGCTGTTTTGCCGCACGCTTCTGGCCTGGATTCCTACTCCGCTTCGATCCCATGGCGGGATGATAACGCGGCCGGATCGGGGTTCTTCGGACAGCTGGGCGTCTCGAGCGTCTCGGCGTTAGGCTGACCAGCGGTCGAGAATGTGAGTGAGGACCAGATGACGGTCGAGCAGAGCAGCCCCACCACACTTCGACGATTGTCGGCGCGGTTGGCCCTGATCCGCGACGACACCGACGACGACAAGTTGTCGGCCGGCTTCCTCCTCGTCGCCACGATCCTCGCGTTGTTGTGGGCCAACATCGGTGATTCGTACGAGTCGTTCTGGCACACCCCGGTGACCATCCAGATCGGCGACTACAGCATCGGTCTCGACCTGAAGCACTGGGTCAACGACGGGTTGATGACGCTGTTCTTCTTCGTCGTCGGGCTGGAGGTGAAACGCGAGCTGACGATCGGCGAGCTCACCGACCGTGCCCGCGCCGCCGTGCCGCTGCTCGCCGCGATCGCGGGTCTGGCGCTACCCGCCGTCCTGTTCCTGCTCCTCAACCCCACCGGGGCCGAGGCCAGTGCGTGGGGCGTCGTCGTCTCCACCGACACCGCGTTCGTGCTCGGCGCACTTGCCCTCGTCGGACCCCGATGTCCCGCCCGGTTGCGCGTGTTCATCCTGACGCTGGCGGTCGCCGACGACATCGGGGCCCTGGCCATCATCGCCTTCTTCTACACCGACAACCTGCGGCTCGGACCGCTGCTCCTCGGGTGCGTCGGGCTGCTGCTGATCCTCAAGCTGCGCAAGCTCGAGGTGTGGCGGGGTGTGGTCTACTTCGTCGTCGCGGCCGGCACGTGGGTCGCGTTCTACGAGTCGGGCGTCCACCCCACCCTTGCCGGTGTGCTGATCGCGCTGATCCTGCCCGTGTATCCGCCGCGGCGCAGCGAGGTGGAGCGGGCAGGTGAGCTCACGCGCGCATTCCGGCAGTCACCGAACTCCGACTACGCCCGCGCCGCCCAGCTCGGGGTGCTGCGCGCGGTGTCCGTCAACGAGCGGCTGCTGCGCTTCTACCAGCCCTACACCGCGTTCCTCGTGGTCCCGATCTTCGCGCTCGCCAATGCCGGCGTGGTCATCACCGGGCAGACATTGACGGACGCGGCTCGGTCTCCGCTGGCGTGGGGCATCGTGCTCGGCCTGGTGGTCGGCAAGCTCGTCGGCATCACCGCGGCCACCGCGCTGTTCTCGAAGCTGCGGCCCGGCAGCCTGCCGCCCGGGCTGAGTCTGTCGCAGATCGCCGGCGGCAGCGCGCTGGCCGGCATCGGTTTCACGATCTCGCTGTTCATCGTCGACCTGGCCATCGACTCGCCCGAACTGGCCAACGACGCCCGGGTCGGCGTGCTGACGGCGGCCGTCATCGCCACCGTCCTCGGGTGGGCCCTGTTCCGGATCTCGGACTGGGTGCACCCCCCGACCGAGATCGCCGGACTCACCCTGCTCCGGCCCGTCGATCCCCGCCGCGATCACGTGCGCGGGCCGGTGGATGCGCCGCTCACCCTCGTCGAGTACGGCGATTTCGAATGCCCGTTCTGCAGCAAGGCCACCGGCAGCATCCGGGACGTGCGAGCGCAGTTCGGGGACGAACTCCGCTACGTCTTCCGGCACCTCCCGCTCGACGCCGTCCATCCGCACGCCCGGTTCGCCGCCCAGGCGAGTGAGGCGGCGGCCGCCCAGGGCCGGTTCTGGGAGATGCACGACCACCTGTTCGCCAACAGCGACGCCCTCGCCGAGGACGAGATCTTCGGTTACGCGGCCGAGTTGGGGCTCGACATGGACCGGTTCGAGGACGACATCCGCAAAGGCACGTACGGTCACCGCATCGACGACGACGAACTCGACGCCGAGTCGAGCGATTTCCGGGGGACCCCCACGTTCTATCTCGGTGCGACGGGCACCGACCTCACCCGGCACACCGGACCGTACGACGCCGCGACCCTCATCCGGCAGCTCGAGGAGGCTCGCGGCGCCGACGGCGCACCCTGATCAGCGCTGCCGGTGCCGCACCGCCTCGATCGCGGCCGGGGTGACTTCGTCGACGTCGTTGGCGAAGTCGTCGTGCTTCTCGAGGTAGCGGGCGACGAAAGGGCAGATCGGCACGATCCGCTTGCCGCCCCCGACGGTCTCCGTCAGCGCGCTGCGGATCAGCGTGCTGGCCAGGCCGCGGCCCGCGAACTGCTCGCCGATCTCGGTGTGGAAGAAGATCCGCTGATTCTCGTGGTCCAGGTATTCGGTGAACCCGGCCAGGTCGTCGTCGACACGGATTTCGAAGCGGTGGTGTTCGGGCGCGTCCCGGACGTCGGGTGCGGGAGCGTCTTTCGTGTCGTCTGTCATGAACCCACTATGCCGGTCCGCAGAGCGGGTGTTCCCGGCGGCCACGGTGTTGGATGATCGAGGGGGAGTCCAGCGATCCGAGAAGGGACGCCACCATGACCGACTACGGCAGGATCCCGCAGTTCGGGGTGTTCGTCACCCCGACGGTGGAGTTGCTGGCCAACACGTTCGAACTCGCCGCGCTCGCCGACGACACCGGACTCGACCTGATCGGCGTCCAGGATCACCCGTACCAGGCGAAATTCCTCGACTGCTGGTCGCTGATGGGCATGCTGTTGGCGCGGACCGAACGGGTGCGCGTGTTTCCCGACGTCGCGTGCCTGCCCCTTCGTCCTCCGGCGGTGATGGCGAAGGCCGCGGCCAGCCTCGACGTGATGTCGGGCGGCCGGTTCGAACTGGCGTTGGGTGCCGGTGCGTTCTGGGAGGCGATCGGGGCGATGGGTGGTGACGTCCGCACGCCCGGGCAGGCCGCGACCGCACTGCAGGAGGCCGTGCAGGTCATCCGCCTCATGTGGTCGGGTGAGCGGGCCGTCCGATCGGAGGGCACGCACTACCGCCTCGACGGCGTGCATCCCGGGCCCGTCCCGGCACACCCGATGGGCATTTGGCTCGGCGTCGGCGGCCCACGGTTGCTGAGCGCGCTGGGGCGCTCCGCCGACGGGTGGGTGCCGTCGAGTTCCTATTTCCCGCCGGAGGTCCTGCCGGGCATGCACGCGAAGATCGACGCGGGTGCTGCGGACGCCGGCCGCGATCCGGCGTCGATCGTCCGCGTCTACAACGTGTTCGGCCGGGTGGGCGACAGCCGGTCGGACACGCTGTTCCACGGCACCGCCGAGCAGTGGGTGAGCCAACTGACGGACCTCGTGGTGGAGACGGGAATGGACACATTCGTCTTCGGCACCGACGGCGACGACCTCGACCAGATCAGGAAGTTCGCGACCGACGTCGCGCCCGCGGTCCGGGCCGCGGTAGACGCGCGTCGCGGCTCCTGATGGGCGCGCGCCCGACCCGACCGCGGGACCCCGATCAGGTCAGTTGCCGTCTTTGTCTTTGTCCTTGGTCTTGCCGTTCCCGTTGTTGCCGTTGTTGTTTCCCGGACCGGTCTTCGGGGCGTCGGCCGGCGGGGCCGGTGCGACGGGTTTGACGTCGACGGTGCCGCTCGGGGGAGACACCGGCGCCGGGGGCGGGGCGACGGCGGTGGTGCTCGGGCTGGGACCGACGGTGCCGTTCTGATTCTGCGACGCGATGGCCAGTGCCGCCACGGCGGCCGCCACCAGCAGAGCGGCGACGGCGGCGATGATCACGCCGGTCCTCCCGGGTCGCCGACGCTCGGGTGCCGGCGGGTGAACGGATGTGGTGGGCGTGAATGCCCTCGTCGGCGGCGGGTGTGCGACGGGCGCTCCGAGAACGGCGGCCCGCATCGATTGGGCGTCGCCGTGCCGCTGCCGCGGATCGCGGGACATCGCCCGTTCGATCGTGTGCACGAGGTTCGGGTCGGCGTCCGGACGCACCACGTGGAGGGGTCGGGCGGCCCCGTCGGTGATGGCCCGGGCGAGCGACAGGATGTTGTCGCCGGCGAACGGCCGGTGCCCGGCGAGGGCCTCGTAGCCGACGACGCCGACCGCGTAGAGATCGTCGGCGGTCGTGGCGGGTGTGCCCAGGATGCGGTCCGGGCTGAGATAGGCCACGGTGCCGAGCACCTGTCCCGTCGCCGTGTGGTCGGATGCCGCGCTCTTCGCGATGCCGAAGTCGACGACCTTCACCGTGCCCGACGCGGTGAACAGCACATTTCCCGGTTTGATGTCGCGGTGCAGGATCCCGGCACCGTGCGCGGCTCCGACCGCGGCGAGCACGTCGGCGAGGATCGACCGCACCCGCGCGTCGGGTACGGGTCCGGCGGCGATCTCGTCGGCGAGGGTTCGCCCGGGCAGGCGTTCCATCACGATGTAGGCCACTCCCGCGTCCTCGCCGCAGTCGTGCACCGCGACCACGTTCGGGTGGTTCAACGTCGCGGCCAGCCGGGCCTCGGCCTCGAACCGCCGGCGGGTGTCGGGGACGGACGCGAGTTCGGGGCGCAGCACCTTGATCGCGACCGGGCGCTCGAGGCGCAGGTCCCATCCGTCGTGGACGTCGGCCATCCCGCCTCGGCCCAGCACTCCCCGCAGCTGGTATCGACCTGCGAGAACTGCGGACACAGACATGCGTTCACGCTATCGTCACCACTTGTGCCGGACACTTCTGCCTCCCGCCTACCATGACGCCATGACCGCTTCGGGTAAACGCCGACACCTGTCCGTCGTTCCTGACGTGCCGGTGATCGTCCGGCCGTCCGAACGGCGGGGCCGCCGCCGCGTCGCGGGCTACCACCTGCGTATCGAACTCGATGAGGTGTCGCCGCCGATCTGGCGCCAGTTCGTGGTGCCGTCGAACCTGCGACTGCACGAGTTGCATCCGATCGTGCAGACGATCATGGGCTGGCAGGACAGCCACCTGCATTCGTGGGTCGGCGGTGAGCCGCCCGCGTCGGAGCGCTACGACATGCGCGAGAGCATCGACGAGGGTTTCGCCGACGAGGAAGACGAGTTGTGCGAGGACGCGGTGCGGCTCGATCAGGTGCTCGCCGAACCGGGGGAGCAGCTGTCCTATCTGTACGATTTCGGTGACGGCTGGGAGCACACGATCGTGCTCGAACGGATCGACGCCGACGCCTCGGAGCCGACCGTCACCTGCCTCGCAGGCGCCCGTGCGTGCCCGCCCGAGGATTGCGGCGGACCGGGCGGATACGACGACCTGCTGAAGGTCCTCGCGACGCCGTCGCACCCCGGTCATCACGACGCCGGGGCGTGGGTCGGGCCGGGCTTCGCCCCCGAATCGTTCGGCGTCGACACCGTGAACCGTGGCTTGCGGCTCGAAGCCGTCATTCGTGACCACCCGCCGGTGTCGGATTCGAAGTTCGCCGCACTGCTGCGCCGGATCCCCCATCAGGCTGCCCCGCAAGTCTTTTCGCTTCTGGAGAACGCCCACCTCACCGACCGGCTGGGTGACATCCGTGAGGCGCAGGAAGCGGCGACGTTCCACCTGCGGTGGTTCCTGAACCGCATCGGTCCCGACGGCATCACCCTGACCCAGGCGGGCTACCTGCCACCGGCCGTGGTGGCGGAGATGCGGCAGGAACTACCGGGCTTCGACGACTGGCCCGCCACCAGCAACCGCGAGTCGGATCAGCGGCCGGTCCATCTGCTCCGGGAATACGCCAAGGCCTTCGGGCTGGTGCGCAAGTACAAGGGCAAACTGATTCGGACCAATCTCGGCTCCGCGACGGCGAGCGACGCGGGCCGGCTGTGGGCACACCTACTCGACCGGCTACCACTGGCGAACGAGCCCATCGAGCGGGAGGCCGGATACCTCGTGCTCCTCACCCTCGCCGCCGGCACCACGTCGGACGAACGCCGGGACGTGATCGCCGAAGGACTCGCCGCCCTCGGCTGGCAGACGAGCGACGGCACGGTCGTCGGCCGGGAAGAAGTGTTCTGGATGGGCCGTCCCACGATCTCGTTCCTCGAACTCACCGGCGCAATGGTCGAGGGCTGGGTCCAGCGCGACCAGCCGATGGACCCGGTGTGGGGCCGCCTCTTCGCGCAGATGGTGCTGACGATGTAGGTGGGCTGGTCGTTCTGTCCGGGCTAACTGCCCGACGACCCTGCCATCAGCAGCACGCCGAGAATGGACGGCATCGCAGCGGACCCCACAGCCGCCGAACCGATACCCGCGCCGAGTCCGAGGGTCGTCATGTTGCGGTAGTCGACGGCTTCGATGGGCGGAAGCCCGGGAATCGGGTTGGGAACAGGGTCCGCTCGACGCCAGCCTCCGCACCGGTGCGTGGTGAATTTCGCGTCGCCCGGCTTGATCTCGATGGTTTGTGAACCCTCGCCGAAGGAATTCTCCAGAATCGAACTGTCGGATGCGGTGCGCGACCAGTAACAGCTGCTGCCACCCGACGACGACCACAGGCCGGGTTGTAGGTCTTGCGGGCCGTAACCGACTCGGTACGTGCCGTCGCCACCCAGGTACGTGCCGGCGTTGGCCACGCCGGCGCCGGACACCGCTATCGCGACCGCCGACGACGCACACAGCATCGCCCCGACGAACTTGCTCTTCACTAAATCTCCCTTGTGGTGTGTCGACCGGTCTTGTGCGCGGTCATGTTCTAGCGGGCTGAGGTTCTGGTCCGCTGCGTGGCTAACCGGTCTTCGTCCACGTCCCGCAGTCTTGACTCTTGAATGCTGCGTCCGACGACGAGATCGTGACGACGGATGGACAGCTGGGAACGTCGTTGGCAATCAGGTTCCCACACCGGCCGCAAGGGCGACGACGACACCGAAGATCCAAGGCCAGCGCCGAAGTCGCTTTTCCGGGGGCGCTTCTCCGGGAACCGGCGCAGCGACCGGGTCGAGGTAGAGGGGTTCGGTCACAGTGATCTGCCTCTGTTCGTTCGGGAGCGCCCCCACTGCGGACGCAAGTGGGGTGATCTGTTGGTTGTGGTCAGGAACCGAAGATCGACGGTGCCGGTGCCGGTGCCGGTGCCGGTGCCGGTGCCGGTGCTGCGGGTGCCGGCCGGGCCTGGGGTCGGGCGGCGGGCGCGGGCGTCCAGGTTCCGCAGTCCGTCGACGAGAAGACCACGTCGGTTGGCTTGATGGTGACGATCACCTTCGGTGAGTGGGTGTAGTCCATCGCAATGATGTCTTCATACTCACCGCTGGTGCCCGACAGGCGCTCCCAATAGCAGCCCATGATGTCGTCGACGGTGCCGCTGCCAACATAGGTGCCCGGGGCGATGTCGACGCCAACGATGTAATCGCCGGCGCCGAACGAGGTAGCGGGTGCCGCATTCGCGATCCCGGATCCGAGGCCGGCGATTGCGAGAGTGAGTGCAGCGGTGAGTGAAACCTTGCGGAACATGTAGATGATCAGCCTTTGCTCAAGAGTTGCGAACCCGCGGTCGGTTCGTTGAAACGGAAAGTATCAGGCCCGTCCGACAGGTGCGCCCGGCAGGGGGTATCGGGCGCAGTTCCCGTTTCCCCATTGTCATTTGGATGGCGTATTGACTTGTCAGGGAATGAAATATGGAGACGGGGCACGAACAGCGGTATCGCACCCCGTCCCAGACGTTTGCCGATGCGGGATCTAAAGAGTGTTGATCCAGGCCAGACGGTCGGTGGACAGTGAGAAGGTGTCCTCGAAGAGCACGACGTAGGTTCCGGGGCCGGAGCCCTGACGGGCGTCGAAGCACACGCTGCCGGTGGCCTGACCGCCGGGCGCAATCTTCCCCGAATTCAACAGTTCGCGGTCCGGCGCGAACGTCGCGTCACGAATGGCGCCGCCGGCGTCCTGAAGACTCCAATCGACGTATCCGTTGAAGTCGTTCTGCTTGTCGCCGACGTTCTTGATGGTCACGGTGCTGCACAGGTACTCGCCGATCACGCTGCTCGCCGGTTCGAGCGCGGCCACGGTGTAGGCGA
Source organism: Rhodococcus sp. T2V (assembly GCF_029269925.1). NCBI lineage: Bacteria > Bacillati > Actinomycetota > Actinomycetes > Mycobacteriales > Nocardiaceae > Rhodococcus > Rhodococcus sp. T2V. The sequence continues at coordinate 8,705 of NZ_JARJBD010000102.1, read as the reverse complement.
GCCCGTCGCGGGTGATCGTGTCGCCGCCGGCCGCGGAAGTGTCTTCGTCGAGCTTGCCGGGGAAAGCGGGTCCGCTGTCGGCTGTGGCGTCCCCGGCGCCGGAACCTGCTGTGACGGTGGTGCCCTCGTCGCTGCCAGTGCTCGATGCGATGGCGATCGAGCATGCGCCGAAGAGCAGGACCGGAACGCCGACGACGATCCACGGCCAGATGCGACGCTTCTTCTTCGGCGGCTGCGGGGCAGGGTAGGGCTGGTTCGGGTAGGGCTGACCGGGGTTCGTCATCGGATCCTCCTGTGAGTGGGTCATGCGGGTGAGGTGCGGGCCGCGGGCTGTGGCTGCGATCGCGCTCAATGGATAGTTCACCTGAAGGTGAGGCATTCGCGGATCGTCCGAAGAGCCGGATCGATTCCTACCTTCGGTCGGAAGTCTGTTCGGGCCCCTACTTTCGGCCGATCGCGAACGTGTCGGACCGCTGCGTAACCTCATGGCCGTGACTGCAACATCCGCTGAAACCATCCGGCGCCGCGTCTGGACTACCGGCGCGGTGACGCTCAGCGTGTTCTGTTCGCTGATGACGGTGGGTTTGTCCGGCGATTCGGGGACCGTCGCGGTGTGGAACATCGCGATCGGGCTGGTGCTGAATCTGGGTGCCGCGGTCGCGTTGGTGTGGCGGCACGAACGGCCGTGGCTTGTTCTGGGCGTCGCCGTTGTGGGTCCGCTGTTCTTCTCGACCGACGCCACTGCCGCGTTGATCTCGCTCTACGCACTCGCCCGGACGGAGCGGGGGCAGCAGCTGGTCGCGGCAGCGACAGCCGTATTCCTGGCGTGTGGCGTCTCGCTCACCTACGACGCGTTCCGCACCCGCGACAACTCGGTTCTGACGATGGGCTCGACGCGACCGGAGGTCGGTGGGCCGAAGCCGGACTGGGATATCGCGCTGTGGATTCCCTGGCTCGTTGCGGCGACGTTGGTGGCGATTGTGGTCTCGATCGCGCTGCTGAAGCACACCCGCACCGAACTCGCTCAGGCCGAGCGCAGCCGGGACCGCGCGACGGAGCAGACACATGCGATGCGGGACGAAATGATTCGCACAGAGGAACGCACTCGCATCGCGAGGGATATGCACGACACGCTCGCCGCGAGCCTGAGCCGAATCTCCCTGTTCGCCGGCGCCTTGCAGGTCGGCGGTGCGGGCAATCCGGAGAAGATCGCGAACACCGCGTCGATGATACGCAGCACCGCGCACGAGGCGCTCGACGAACTCAAGAACATCGTCGGCGTGCTGCGGGGGTCCGGCGGGGCGAGTCGAGCGAGCGGTCACCAGGGCATCGACGGTGTCGCCGACCTGGTCCAGTCCGCCCGCGCGGCCGGCCTGCACGCCACCTATTACGCAGACCTGCGGCCCGGCGACGTCGGCACCGTGTCCGGACACGTCACCTACCGGGTCGTGCAGGAATCGCTCACCAACGCCCAGAAGTACGCGAGCGATCAAACGATTCGCATCTCGATCAGCGGCGCCAGCGAGAGCGGCATCCGCATCGACGTCCGCAACGGTCTCAGTTTCCAGCCCCCGACAGTCCCGGCCGGTTCGCGCGCCGGTCTCCGCGGACTCGCCGAGCAGGCCCGCGACATCGGCGGAAAGCTCGAGGCCGGCAGGCTCGGTGAGGAGTTCGTCGTCGACTGCTGGCTCCCGTGGTTCGCCTGAGCCGGATTGCCGAGACCGTGAGGCGAACCTGTCGGTCGGGGGTAATACCCTGTGGCCACCATGACCGGAACCAACGCCATCACCGTTCTGATCGCTGACGACGATCCCTTCGTCCGGCGAGGTGTCTCCGACATCTTCGCTGCCAGCACGGATATCGCCGTCGTCGCCGATGTCGACGACGGGGACCGGGTGCCGGCCGCGGTCCAAGCGTATCGACCGCACGTAGTGCTGATGGACCTGAAGATGCGCCGGGTCGGCGGGCTCGATGCCACCCGTCACCTGATGACCCTGCAACATCCACCCCGGGTGATTGCGATGACGGCGATGGACGTCGACGACCTCGTGCTTCAGGCCGTTTCGGCCGGAGCCCACAGCTTCCTCAGCAAGGACGAACCGCCGGAGACGTTCCACCAGTCCGTGCGCGCCGTCGCGGCCGGCAACACACTGTTCAGTGAGGAGTCGCTGCGACGGATCGTCGCGGCCAACCGGCCGCCCGCCGCAGGTCCCGATCCGTCGGTCCTTGCCGCGCTCAGTGCCAGGGAACGTGACGTCCTGAAGTCTCTCGCATCCGGCGCGTCGAATGCCGACATCGCTGGTCAGCTCTTCCTCAGCGAAACGACCGTCAAGACCCACATTTCGGCAGTCTTCACCAAGCTGGGCACGCGTAACCGAGTCGAAGCGGCGCTGACCGCATTCCGTGCAGGTCTCGTCACCTGAGGGCCCTGAGACGCGAGAACCCTCACTCCGTCCGCGAACGAAGTGAGGGTGCGAGCAATTTCCCCTACCAAAAGGTCCTACGCTCGCCGACCACAATACACACTCGTGGACGACCGCGAATGTATAGCGCATACACGTCATTCGCATGGACGACACGAATCGGAGTCGGGCGATTTCGCGCCACATGTGTCGCAACCTTCTGCTTTGATACGACGCACGGGGAGGCTGCCCAGGATCCCCGGTTCGGTCGCGAGCAAGGGAAGGTGATGGCGATGGTCGATTCCACCGAGTTGCCCGAGGTTTCGTGGGCGGGAATGGTCGAGTGGTTGACGGGTTCGCTGGTCGATCAACCGGTCGCGCTCATCGTCGAGATCGGCCCGAACAGTTACGTCAGTGAGGACGACGACGCAGAGGTCGTCTGCGCGCAGATTCAAGTTCTGGCCGACGGTGTGTTGATGCTTCGTCGATCACGCGTCGAACTCGGACACCTGCTGCTTGCCGACTATTCCACCGAGAAGCTGCCACTCGACATCTGGCAGTTCGACGGCCATTTCGAAGACTGTACGGACGGCTATCTGTTCAGCCGCGACGTCAACCTGATCGCGAACACCTGCGTGGCCTGGTTCAGGGACAATTGGGGCACCCGCTCCACCAGTGAACTCGGCTGCTCCTATCGCTTCCCCGACGAATTGCTACCGCCTGCCGACGGCACCGATGTATTCTGAAATCTTCGCTTCGCGCGGAGTCACCATCGGAGGCGGCATGCCTACCCACCACCCTTCACGTACTTACCGCGGTTGCGCGCTCTGCTCTCCGCGCAAGCGCCGCGGCATCGGTGTCGCGGCCCGCGAGACCATCCCGACGCTCCGCAAGCTCGGCAAGTCTCGCAGGCTGAACCGCCGCGACCTCGGTGATTATGCCGACGACCAGTGGGAACGCAACGAACGGTGACTGCGGCCCCGTCCGGGAACTCCGCAGATTCCGGGGTTCTCGGACGGATGGGTCGGGCACACTGGTCCCATGAGTACTCCGCCGCGTCGCCGGTGGGTGCTGCATGTCGATCTCGACCAGTTCATCGCCGCGGTCGAGGTGCTGCGGCACCCCGAGCTGCGGGGACGTCCGGTCGTCGTGGGTGGTCGTGGGGATCCCACCGAACGCGCGGTGGTGTCGACGGCGTCCTACGAGGCGCGGGAATTCGGTGTCGGTTCCGGGATGCCGATGCGGATCGCGGCACGGAAGATTCCCGACGCGGTGTTCCTGCCCGTCGATGCCGACGCGTACATGGAGGTGTCGGGCGTCGTGATGGACACCCTGCGGAAGCTGGACGTCGTCGTCGAGGTGATGGGCTGGGACGAAGCGTTTCTCGGTGTCGAGACCGATGATCCGGAGGCGTTCGCCCGAACCATCCACGACGCCGTCCTCGAAGCAACGGGGCTGCACTGTTCAGTCGGCATCGGCGACAACAAGTTACGGGCCAAGATCGCGACGGACTTCGGCAAACCGCAGGGCATCTACCGGCTCACCGAGGCGAACTGGTTCGCCGTCATGGGGGAGCGCCCCACCGATGCGCTGTGGGGGATCGGCAAGAAGACCTCGAAAAAGCTTGCCGCGCTCGGTATCAACACCGTGCGGGAACTGGCCGACGCCTCGGATCAGGAGTTGGCTGCGACTCTCGGTCCGACAATGGGTCCGTGGTACGCCAGGATCGGTCGCGGAATCGATCTCTCCCCGGTGTCGGCGGAACCGTGGGTGGCTCGGTCGCACAGCCGGGAGACGACGTTTCAGCAGAACCTCGTCGGCCGGGAGGCTGTCACCGAGGAGATCCGACGTCTCGCCGGCCGGGTCCGGGAAGACATCCTCGCGGAGAACCGCAAGGCGGTGCGAGTGGCGTTGAAGGTGCGCTACGCCCCATTCGACACCCACACGACGAGCAAGCCCCTACCCGAGCCGACATTCGATTCGGACGTGATCGCCGACGCGGCAGCAGCATTGGTCGACCGGCTCGACCACGAGCGGGAAGTCCGACTCCTCGGAGTGCGGTTGGAGATGACCCCACCCACGTGAGTGGCAAAGCGTGCCCGAGGACGCTTTGCCGCTCACGTGTCAGCGGCGGGCGAAGACGGCTGGTTCGCTGTCGGGAACTTGGGCGACGAGGTCGCGGGCGACGAGGTGCCGAAGGTGAGCCGCAGCCTCGGACAGCGCCATACCCTTGCCCATGGGGGAGATGTCGGCCCACGGCTTGTACCACTTCATCCGCTCGGCGACCTGCCACACGGTGATCTGGTCGTCGCCGAAAGCCTTGTACAGGTGGTCGAGTCGCTCTTCGTGGTGCTCGATGAGTTCGCCGGCGCGGCCCGCGACGTCGTCGATGGGGATGCCGTGCGCGCCGAGCCCCCGGGTGATGTTCATGGTCTGGACGCGGCGCAGCGAGTCCATGAACTCGGCGAGGGCGTCGCGTTCCTCGAGCGGGTAGACGAAGTTGCCGACGTGCGGCGTCGTCTTCTGCAAGACGTGGTCGCCGGTGAACATCACGTCGGCGCCTTCCAGGTAGAAGCAGATGTGGCCGGGGGTGTGGCCCGGGGTGTAGACGGCGCGCAGGCCGCGACCGGTGAGCGCGATGAGTTCGTCGTCGACCAGGACGCGGTCGGGAGCCGAATCGGGACCCGTCGGCGGCTTCCCCGCCGCGGACTTCTCGAATGCCTCCAGGTCCGCCGGGGCCGCGCCGGCGCGCGTCATGTTGGCCTTCTGGTACTCCAGCCACTCCGGATCGTGGCTCGTCGACATGTGTGCGAACATCTCGTGGTCGGATTCGTGCATCGCAATCCACGCACCGGACGCCTCCCGAACCCGACCGCAGAGACCCGTGTGGTCGGGGTGGAAGTGGGTGAGGACGACGCCCTCCACGTCCTTGACCGAGTGCCCGATGGCGTCGAGTCCGGCGGTGAGGCCGTTCCACGCGTTGTCGTCGTCCCAGCCGGCGTCGACGAGGATCAGCCCGTCGGGCGATTCCATCGCATACACCAGGGTGTGTCCGAGGGGGTTGTCGGTGATCGGCACCGGAATCTGGAAGATCCCGTCACCGATGGGCGCTGCGTCGCTCATTGCATACCTCGTTGCCTAGAGGAACAAATTAGTTCTACTTACCTTCATAGTGACCTTTCGACGCGGATTGCGATACCGCGGGTCCCGATTAGCGGTACGGCATGCCCGTGACCTGGTGCTTTTGTGCGAAAGCCGACCCGGAGACCGTAATACCCACTGGAAGCCGGATGCTGTGGAATGCTCCACTCGGACCAGCTTTCACATGCTCGCGTTGCGACAGGAGACTGCTTTGACCGCAAATCTCGTTCGATCACGCCGCCGGTGGTACACGACCGGAATGTGTGGACTCGCCGTAGTCGGCGCCTCGGGGCTGCTCGCTCCCAGTCTGGCGGTTGCCGCGCCGGCCGCGCTGCCTGCCGGCTGTGTGCAAGGCGTCGGAACCCAGGTGACCTGCACATTCACCTCTACCGGCGGTGCGCAGTCGTTCACGGTCCCCGAGGGCATTACCAGCTTGGCGGTGACGGCGACGGGCGGACGTGGTGGAAACGGTGGTCAGATCCTCGGCGGTGCCGCGGCTGTCGCGACCGGCCGGTTGACGGTCGCCGCAGGTGACGCGCTGTACATCCAGGTCGGCGGGAACGGCGGTGACGGCACCGGACAGGCCGGATACAACGGCGGCGGAGCCGGTGGTGCCGGTGCAGGCGGCGGAGGCGGCGCGTCCGACGTTCGCACCGGCTCGGGTGAGCTGGCGGATCGCCAGATCGTCGCCGCTGGCGGCGGCGGTGCGGGCGACACCTACATCGGTGGCGCAGGGAACCTGACCCCGACCGGCCCCGACGGCCAAGCCGGCGGCGGCGGAGGGGGCGGTGGCGGTGCGACCGGCGCCTCTGGTGGCGTCGGAGGCAACGGGGGCAGTGACCCGCACGGTTCGCCGGGTGAAGCCGGAATCGGTGGCGCTGCAGCAGGTGCGAGCGGCGGCGGTGGCGGCGGCTGGTTCGGCGGTGGTGGCGGCGCAGACAACTACGGCGGTGGCGGTGGGGGCGGTGGCTCGTCGTACGCGCCGGGCGGGACCTTCGCCGCCGCTGCGGCGGACGCGGCACCCTCCGTCATCATCACCTACGGCCAGGGCTCGGGAACCGGCTCGCTCGGAAATCTGTTCGGCAGCAGCTGATCTCGACCCGAGTGTCGGAATCCGCGGTATAGCCAACGACAAACGGCAGCGGCCCGGACGAAAGTCCGGGCCGCTGCCGTTGTGTTGTCAGACAGCCGCTGCGGTTGTGCTGGATTCGTAGATCTCTTCGATGAGGCGCCGAATATCGTCGGGGTCGGATTTCATGGCGAGGACGAGCTCCGAGATGACGAGCTCCATTGCGTGTTCGAGCTGCCGCTTCTCGCCGGCCGACAGGGGCTTCTCCTGCGCGCGGGTCATCAGATCGCGAATGACTTCACTCACCGTGAAGATTCCGCCCACGGTCAGCTTTTCCTGATTGGCCTTGTACCGACGAGACCAGTTGGACGGATCGTCGACTGTCGGTCCGCGCAGAATGTCGAAGACCCGATCGACTTCGTCGTTGTTGATCGCGTTCCGCACGCCGAGCGCTTCGGCCTTCGCGACCGGGATCTCGATGGACAGCCCGGTCTGGGCGACTTCGAACTGCACGTAATCAGTGGGTAGATCCTTGAACATCCGGGTTGTGAGCTTTGTGACTGTCACGGACCCATGGTGGGGGTACAGGAAAATATCACCGATATTGAGATTCATTGATTACCTACCCTTCGCATACATTGTGACACACGCTGCCATGTTGACAACGGATGTCCGGATGTGAACGATCAGCCCCGTGGGGTCTCCTCCCGATAGCGAAGGCCGTTGATGACCAGATCTGAAGTGTTCCCCGTGCCGTCTGACCTGCCAGGCGGCCCGTTGGGGTTGCGGGAGCGGCGACGTGAGCAGACGAACGTGGAGATCAGTGAGACTTCCCTCACACTGTTCGAGCGCAAGGGTGTCGAGGCCACAACCGTCGGGGAGATCGCGCAAGCAGCGGGCGTGTCTCAGCGCACGTTCTTTCGATACTTCGCCACGAAGGAGGAGGCCGCGCTCCGGGACCACTGGGCGTTCGAGGCGGTCGTGGCATCACGGCTCGACCAACTCGACTTGGCCCTCTCTCCGAGGCTCGCGTTGGAGACGTCCTTCGCGGACGCATTGGTGACGTACGCGGACAGCTCGTCGACACCCTGCCGGCGATTGCTGCGGGTGAACAGGCTCATCAAGAAGGAACCGGCGCTGCGTGCTGTGCTGGCGCGCGAGAGTGTGCCGCGGACGGCGGCCCTGATCGACGTGGTGGCGAAGCGATTCGACTGCTCCGACCTACAGATTCGCCTGGCGGTCGACGTGTCGGTCGCCGTGCTCCGGGCGGCGCTGGAAACGTGGGTGGATCGGTCCTCCAGTGATGAGACCGCGAGCCTCCCCGAGATCTATTCCTCTGCAAGGGAACTCGCACGCGCGTGATCGCACGCGTTCCGCCGGTGCTGACTCAGCCGGCGAGGAAGCTGAACCTGACGCGTCGCACCGGGTTGTCGACATTGGTGTCGACGAGGCAGACGGACTGCCAGGTGCCCGTCGCGAGCGCGCCGTCGAAGACGGGCACGGACGCGTAGGGCGGCAGGAACGCCGGCAGCACGTGGTCGCGGCCGTGGCCGTGGCTGCCGTGGCGGTGGCGCCACCGGTCGTCGCGCGGAAGCACGTCGTCGATCGCGCGCAGCAGGTCGTCGTCGCTCCCGGCGCCGGTTTCGATGACGACGAGTCCCGCCGTGGCGTGCGGCACCCAGGCATGCAGCAGCCCATCGCCGGCGCCGGCCGACGCGAGGAACTTCTCGATCTCACGGGTCAGGTCGTATACCACCGGCTCAGCGCCGGTGCGAACCTCGATCTCGGTACTGAACATAGTCCCGACGGTAGCCCGCGGGTGCGTGATATTCGAGCGGGACGTATGCGGCGGGGTCAGCCACCGGTCGCTAGTACTGCAACGGCACTTGCTTGACAGGTACGCGATACTGATTGTGTGGTCCTCGATCTGGTTGCTTCCGAGTTAGAAGCGTTGCATGAGCGGATCTCCGGTCGGTTCGCCCGGTCGGAGCCGCGGTCCCGAGTCCGTGAATATGTGACGGGATTGGTTGCAGGTCTAGAACGCAAGAACGGGTGGACCCTCGCCGAGCGGGCCGGCGAGGTGAGCCCGGACG
>NZ_JARJBD010000101.1:0-34665 GCF_029269925.1 Rhodococcus sp. T2V | reverse complement strand
CGACGGCCTTGGTGTCCAGTTCGGTCCAGTCGGCGGGATGAACCGGTTGCGTGAGAACGTGGATGTCGTCTGTGATCGACACGGGCAGAAGTCTCCTATTGCGGGGTGGGGAATATGGGCACTCGATTGCTGCCGGCGCCGGGACTGATTCTGGCCGCCCATTCGTCGACGGGCGGTCTGGACTATGGGTAGGAGTAGAACCCCTGGCCCGTCTTCTTACCGAGACGACCGGTATCGACCATGCGCTGTAACAACGGCGGCGGGCTGTGCTGTTGCTCCCGGAATTCAGCGTGCAGCGATTCGGTGATCGCGAGGACGACATCGAGGACGATTCTGTCGCACAGTGTCAGAGGTCCGAGAGGATGGGCACAGCCACTGGTCATGCCTTCGTCGATATCTTCCCGGCTGGCGAATCCGGATTCGAGCATCCTGATCGCATTGACCAGGTACGGAATCAGCAAGGCGTTGACGACGAAACCTGCCCGGTCCCCCGCGCGGATGGTCCTTTTCCCAACCGCTCTTGTACGTAGGTAGTGACGTGGTCGACCACGTGTTCTGCGGTGGTGAGACTGACGACGATCTCGACGAGCGGCAGGACGGGCACTGGGTTGAAGAAGTGGACGCCGATCACCCGCCCGGGGTTTCGGGTGGCGTTTGCGAGCCGGATGACCGGAATGGCGGAGGTATTTGTTGCCAGAATTGCCGAGGGACTGACGATGTCGTCGACGGTGCGGCAGAGGTCGAGCTTCATGGCTTCGATCTCGGGAGCGGCTTCGATCACGAGGTTGTGGTCTGCGAAGTCTTCGATACCGAGTGTGACGTTGATTCTCGCGAAGATGTCCGCCGAGGCGTTGTTGTCGAGTCGTCCCAACTTGACGGCACGGGCGAGGGGGGACTGGATACGGTCCGTTGCGGCCGTGGCCGAGGTGGTGTCGCGTTCGAGGATGGTCACTGAATCACCGTCTCGTGCAACTACTTCCGACATCCCTGCGCTCATTGTCCCGCCGCCGATGACGCCCACTCTCTTCACGTGATCTCCCTGGTCTTCAGGCTGGTCGAGCGACTGGATCGGCTCTGGCGCATAGGTATGGGTGTCGGTGAAAAAGTCGTACAGCGGCGCACCAGGCCTTGGCGACATACGGCCCGGGAGAGTGGTTGGGAAGCAAATTCCAACCACTCTGTAGGCCGAACACCTGGTGCGCCGCCGACGGTCATCGCACTGTCCATGGCTGGACGTGTGCGGTGACGGTCACCGCGGTGTTTGGCTGGACGGTGCGGTGACGGGCTGGGGTGATTTAGCCGAGCCCCCGCAGCCGGGGCGCCAGGTCACGCTCGAACAACTCGAGGAAGCGCTTCTGATCGTGACCGGGAGCGTGGAAAACCAGGTGGTTCAGTCCTGCGTCGATGTAGGGCTTGATCGCCTCGACCACTTCGTCCGGGTCGGCGCCCACGATCCACCGCTTCGCGACCTGCTCGATGGGGAGCGCATCCGCGGCGGCCTCCATCTCGATCGGGTCGGTGATGTCATGTTTCTGCTCGGGTGTCAGGGACAGCGGCGCCCAGAATCGGGTGTTCTCCAGTGCCTGTGCGGGATCGGTGTCGTAGGAAATCTTGATCTCGATCAGGCGATCGATGTCCTCGACCTTCCGTTCGGCTTTCTGCGCACCCTCGGCGACGGCTGGCATCAACTTGTCGTTGTAGAGCTCCATGCCTTTACCGGAGGTGCAGATGAATCCGTCACCCGCACGGCCGGCGTAGCGGGCGACGACCGGACCGCCTGCCGCGATATACACCGGAATGCCCTCTACGGGAACGTCATAGATCGAGGCGCCGGTGGTGCGGTAGTACTGACCGTCGAAGTCGACCCGGCCGCCCTTCCACAGTTCGCGCATGAGTTGCACCGATTCGCGCAGGCGGGCAAAACGTTCCTTGAAATCGGGCCAATCGCCTTCGAACCCGGTCGCGATCTCGTTGAGCGCCTCACCGGTGCCGACCCCGAGCATCACCCGTCCGGGATAGAGCAGGCCCATCGTGGCGAACGCCTGCGCGATGACGGCGGGGTTGTACCGGAATATCGGGGTCAGAACCGAAGTGCCGAGCTGGATCCTCGTGGTCCGCTCACCGACGGCCGTCATCCACGCCAGGGAGAACGGGGCGTGGCCACCCTTGTGCCGCCACGGCTGGAAGTGGTCGCTCACCATGGCGCTGTCGAGTCCATGACTTTCCGCGAGCACCGAGAGTTCGACCAGTTCACGTGGGCCGAACTGTTCCGCCGACGCCTTGTACCCGAGCTTGAGTTCTGCGGTCATGTGCATTTCCTGCTTTTCTGTGTGTGTACGGAAGTGGGTCGTCAGCCGTGGAAGTTCACCGCGGAGTACTCACGGAGTTTGTTCAGACTGTGTCGTCCGTCGATCATCCGGACCGTGCCGGACTTGGATCGCATGACGATCGACTGGGTGGAGGCTCCGCCGGCGGCGTATCGCACCCCGCGGAGCAGGTCGCCGTCGGTGACACCCGTCGCGCAGAAGAACACGTTGTCTCCGGAAACGAAGTACTTCTGGGTGACGAGCTTCTTCGGCGACCGCCTGCGTGATCAGCGCTGGGTGAATCGGGGACACGCCGCCGAAGTCGTCGATCCCCGCGTCGAGCAGTGGACCGAAGTCTTCCGACAGATTCGGGGGTGCCTGCAGGTGCACGAGGTACGCGCGCGGCTCCTCGCCGCCATGCGCGAACAGTGGCGGAACGATCTGACCGCCGACGGCTTGGTAGGTGCGTTGCCCGCAGATCCGCCGGATCGTTCGTATGTCTGTGGGATAGCGTGGCGGCGGGCGCAGGTTCTACGACCAGCGGCGCGCCGCCAGAGACCTGCACACCATCAAGCCTTGCACGCCCTCGGGACCGCCTCGTCGGTATCTTCCTCGGCTGCCTCCGACACCGCAACGACTACGACTGCGACGAACACATCGCCTGGGATTACCGACCTACCCCCGCCCGCGTGACAACTTACGGCCCTGGGATGTCGAGTTGCTAGCATTTCTTCACCTGTGGATCGTGGAGCTTGCTCTCGGATCTGGTCTCGCTGTGGTTCGCCGAGGCCCGACACTGCGGGCCCCACGCCCCCGAGACCGGTTATCGCGCTCGCGACACTCAGCCTCGGGGGTGACCACAGTTACCCGACCGGACCCGACCCACGGAGAAGTCACCAAAAGAGGTGCACGGGCGGCGAAGCCGCCTAAGTGGAAGTCGGTGACAATCGCTCCTGGCCCGCGGCTTCGTCGCTGTCGGACAGATCTTGCCGGTAGGTCTCCCGCATGGCGATCACACAGACGACGGAGATGGCGCACATTGCGACCATGAACAGCGCGACGGCGACGTAGGAGCCGGTGCGATCCAGCAGGTACGTGGCGACGATCGGCGCGGGAGCGCTCGAGGCAAGGGTGCCGATCGTGTACCCGAAGGAGATTCCGGTGTAGCGGATGCGGGTGTCGAAAGCTTCGGCGAAGAATGCTGCGAGCGGGCCGTAGGAGGTCGAGAAGGCGAGACAGAACGCCACGAACCCGACCATCGCCAGCAGGAAGGACCCGCTGTTCACCAGCCAGAACCACGGAAAGGTGAACAGCAGCATTGCGACGACTCCGGCCAGGAACACCGGCTTCCTGCCGTAGGAGTCCGACAGTTTGCCGAAGAACGGCAGCGCGACGAACGTGACCGCCATGGCGACGAGGACGAGTGTCAGCATCTGGTTGCGCGTGTAGCCGACCTGCGCGACGCCGTAGCTGAGACCGAACACCGTGGTGCCGTAGAAGGTGACCCCGATGGCGAAGTAGGCACCACAGGTCAGGAGGACCTGCTTGGGGTAGTGGCGAAGGACTACCCCGATGGGCAGCTTCTCCAACTTTGCGTTCTTCTTGACGCGATCGAAGTTCGGGCTTTCGCCGACGTGCAGTCGGACGAAGAGGCCGATCGCGACGAACGCACCCCCGATCAGGAAGGGAATTCGCCAACCCCAGGATTCGAACGCTTCAGGAGAGAGCCCGGCCATCAACAGGAAGACCGTGTTGCCCAACATCAATCCCGCCGGCACCCCCATCTGCACCCAGCTGCCGAAATAACCGCGTTTGCCGGCAGGCGCGTGTTCGACGGCCATGAGAATCGCCCCGCCGATCTCGCCACCGAGCGCGAGGCCCTGCACGAAGCGCAGGGTCACGAGAATGATCGGCGCGGCGACGCCGATGGACTCGTAGCTCGGGAGCAGCCCGACTCCGAGGGTGGTGAAGCCCATGATGGTCAGGGTGATGACGAGCATCGACTTTCGTCCGATCCGATCACCGAAGTGGCCGAACACCACTCCTCCGATCGGACGTGCAACGAAGGCGGCGGAGAACGTGGCGAAGGCGAGCAAAGTGCCGATCAGGGAGTCGAACTCGGGAAAGAAGATCTTGTTGAACACGAGTCCGGCCGCAGTGCCGTAGATGAAGAAGTCGTACCATTCGACTGTCGTACCGACACCGCTGGCAAATCCGACTTTCGAGGTTTGGGACATTGTGAACATGTATGGCCTCCGTTGCCACAAGTGCGGAATGATTCCTGTGGCTCGAATGTATGGGTGATCCAGGACACACAACATCTCCAGGTGGAGAGGTGGGGATGTGTTGCCGGGTGAACGAATTGCGTTCAGAGCAAGCGAAGTTCGTGGGCACGCGCAATGGCTTCGACGCGATTGCGCGCGTTCAGTTTCTGCATGGCGCTCTGCAAATAGGTTTTTACGGTGTTCCGCGCAAGGGACAGTTCCTGAGCGATTTCGGGGTTGCTGTTACCCATTGCCGCGAAACGCAGCACCTCGTACTCGCGCCGAGTCAGGCCGGCCCGGTACAGAGCCTCGGATGTCACGACTCTTCGCGATCCGGCCAGTCTCGGGTCAACAACCCGGATTCCGCCGGACACGCGGTGAATGGCCGTGGCGAAGTCCTGCCCGCTGATGTCCTTGACGAGGCACCCGTCCGCACCCGCCTCCATCAACAGATCGATGGCGCCGTGATCGGCGAACGCGGTGAACAGCAGTATCCGCGCGTGCGGCGCGACCCGCCGTAGTCGCGGAATGAGTTCGGGTGCAGGGATATCGGGAAGTCGCAGATCGAGGAGGATGACGTCGACGGGGAGGGCGCGGGCCAACTCGACCGCCGCGGCGCCGGTCAGTGCACCTCCCACGACTTCGAGGTTCACGTCCTCCCGCGCCAGAAGTTCCACCCCCCCGCGCACAATCGGATGATCGTCCACGACGAGGATGCGGATCGTCTTCGAGGGTTCGGTCATGCACCCGACCCGTCGATTGCGTCTACCCAGCCGCGCACGGTGGTGCCGTTTTCGTCGTCGCTGACCACGGACATGCCGCCACCGAGCCGCTCGAGCCGTCCTGCAGCCAGCCCGAGCCCCAATTGGCTTCCCCGCACCGGGTCGTCGGCCCCGTCCACGCCCCGGCCGTCGTCGCTGATGACGACCGTCACCCTGCCCGACCGAACCGACAAGCTGACCACCACTGTGGATGCGTCGGCGTGCTTTTCGACGTTGACGAGCGCCTCCCGGACCAGTCGCTGGAGGGCCTCGACGCGGCTCACGTCGAGATCCGGAGATTCCGTCAACGGCACGAAACGGGCCGGGATGCCGGTCCGAAGCGCGAACGACTGGCAGTCCTCCTCGATGCCGACTGGGAGTTCCCGCTCGGGAGGTCGAGCGCTGAGGTCGGTCAGCGACCTGCGAATCGACGCATTGACGGCGTGTACCTGATCAGTGATCTCCTGCAGCCGATCGTGGATCGCCTGAGCGTCGCCCAGTGCACGCAGACTCTGCAGTTCGGCACCGATCCGGAAGAGGACCGGGCTCACGGAATCGTGCAGGGATTCGGCAAGCCGATTCCGTTCGGCCTCGATCGCCAGCTCCGTCTGGGCTGCAGCCCTCTGTGCGCTGACAAGAGTGACGGCGGCAGTCGCGGCGGTCGATTGGATCTCCGCGATGACTCGATCACCGAATGACGAATACTCCCGGGTGCCGACGTACACGGCACCGAGGACACGACCTTCGTACACCATGGGCACTGCGAGCATTCCTCGTAGTGACTCCTGCTCCACGAGCGCGTCGAAGTCGTGAGTGATTCCGGCGTCGGAAAGGTAGTCCCGGACCCAGACAGGTTTCTGCAGCATGATGCTCTTTCCGCCGAGTCCGACCCCCTCCGGCACGACCAGTCGGTGCAGAGCGTTGCTCTTCGTCCCCTGCCAACTGCGGTGAACCATCGCGCCGTCGACCTCGATGCGCCCGACGAGCGACATGTCGAAGTCGCCGATCTCCCGGATGCGCTGACCTGCCGTGGTCATGGCCGACGCTTCGTCCGTCAGGACGAGCAGTTCGGCACGCGAGAGCGCGAGGTCGTCGAGGATGGACGTCCTGACATCCGAGTGCTTGAATTCGTGAGCTGCGGTACGCGTACTTTCCGACACCGGCTTTCCTCGATCCTTCTTCCCCCCGGCATTGGGCAACCCGTTCATGTCGGCTGGGTCACAGTGTCAGAGTATCGGACCGGCCGTCCAGGCTGATCAGGCACTCGAGCAGGAAGTAATCGCCCCAGATCAGCTCGTTCCGGATAGCGAAGTCCCGGCGCTTGTCGAAGCAACCGTCCACGAGGATCCCTGCCGGTCTGCCGTCGTGCGGTCCGGTCGGGGTGAGGTGGTCGAGGAGCGCATCCACGTGGGCGACGGCCCTGTCCCGGAAGTCGGTCCGGTCGGGAACCAGTCGGGCGAGCTTCAGCAGCGCGGCAGCGGCGATGGCAGTGGCGGACGTGTCGATCGGAACGTCCGGCCCGGTGCCGGCGTCGAAGTCCCATGACACGATTCCCGCATTCGGCGTGCGGTCCAGCCACCAGTCGGCCAGCCGAACGGCAGTCGGCAGGAAGGACGGCGACGCCCACTGCGCGGCCTGGGCGTACGCCACCATCGCCCACGACTGCGCCCGACCCCAGGTGCTGTCGTCGTTCATGCCCTTATGGGTATAGCGGCGCAAGAGCGCACCGTTGGACGTGTCGAACAGCGCCGACTGACAGACCGAACCATCCGCCCGGATGCAGAACTCGATGTGCCGCTCCGCGTGACGGATCGCGGCGTCGAGGAACCGCGGGTCGCCGGTCTGCGCCGCCGCCCACGACAGCAGGGCGACCGTGCCCGGGACGGCGTCGATGTTCGCGGCGCCCTCCCCGACCGCTTCCGCTTCCTCCGCCTCCGCGCCGAGCGGGATCACGCCCGCTCGATCGTTGAAGCTGGCGAGCAGCCCGCGGGCACCCGCCAGTGCGATCTCGGATGCGCTCGCGCTTCCGGTGACGAGGTGGTTGACCGCCGCGCCGTACCAGAAGAGGAAGCCGCGGAAGGCGGTATCGGAGCTCTCCCGGGACAGGACCTGCTCGGTGATCTCGTCGGCGAGCCGCGACAGGCGCTCCTCACCGGATGCGACGAAGCCGAGTGCGGCCAGTCCGCCCCAGAATCCTCCCGTCCAGTTTCCGTCGGCGGTGGTGGTCCATTCGCCGGATTCAGGGTCACCGTAGTGCGGGAACTTGCCGCTGGTCTGCTTGGCGGTCGAGTCGATACGGTCGAGCATCGCGTGGATGGCGGCGGTGTACCGGGAGCCGGTCACAACTGACCTCCGGTCACGAGAACCGACTTGAGCGTGCGCCCGTCCCGCATGGCACCCATGGCCTCTTCCGCCTTCCCGAGCGGGTACTCGGTGACCATCGAGGCGAGGTCGAACCGTGCCGCGAGTCGGGGTAGGGATTCGACGTATTCGAGGTGATTGTGCGGGGAGAACGCCCAGCTGCCCAGCACCTGGAGCTGCTTCTTCGTGATGTAGTGGGGGTTGATCGGAGTGGTGCCGTGGTCCGTGTACTGCCCGACGACGAGGTACTTGCCGCCGCGCCGGGCGATGTCGATGCCCTCGGACACCGCCGTCGGCACGCCGGCGGCCTCGATGACGACGTCGGCACCGCGACCGCCCGTCGTTTCGGCGAGAATTCGGTCCAGGCGGGCCGCCCGAGCCGTCTCAGCGAAGATGTCGATGTGGATGTCGCCGATGCCGGCCGCCCGCGCGACCTCCAGACGGTTGGACGGTCCGCCGACGATGATCACCTTCGCCGCCCCGGCGAGCGTGGCGTACATGGCGCACGCCAGCCCGACCGGTCCGCTGCCCTGTACCACGACGACATCGCCTGCATCAGGCTTGGCGATACCGTTCACCGCGTGGACGGCAGTCGGTCCGGCGCAGCCGAGCGCGATCACCTGCTGCGGTGTCACCGAGGACGGGATGCGGACGATCGTCGAGCCGGGCTGGAGGTAGATCTGCTCGGACCACCCACCCGACAGGTGGGGCCAGTCGGCCGAAGACTGATTGATGCCGTACACCTTGCGGGTCTCGCACAGCGACGGTTCCTGCTGATCCTCGCAGTAGTAGCAGTGCCCACACGGGATGTTGGACGCCCACGACACCGCATCCCCGACGCGAAGCTCCTCGCCACGCGCGTCCGTCGTGAGACCCTCGCCGAGGGCGTGCACTCGACCGACCGCCTCGTGCCCCAGGATCACCGGCACCGGAATAGGCAGGCGACCCTGCTGCAGGTGGATGTCCGTTCCACAGATTCCCGCGTGCGTCACGTCGACGACCACAGCGCCGGCGTCGGGATCCACGCGTGGGAACGTCCTCGAGGCCATGGCCTGCCCGAACCCTTCGAGCACCATCGCTGTGGCCGTGCCGGTGGTCGGGCTCGCCGGGTCCGTCTGCGTCGCATTACTCATCGGATCACTTCCTTGCTGCGTAATGTTTGGACACGTGACTCGGATACTCCGAGCTCGCGCAGGATTTCATCGGAATGTTCACCCACCGCAGGCACCCCTCGGCGTACCTGTGCGGGCGTACGGGACAGAGTGACGGGACTGCCAATCAGGCGGGTCGTCCGCATACCCTCGACATCGACGTCGACGAGTGTGCCGTTGTGGCGCGTCTGGGGATGATCGAGCGCCTCCTGCAGGGTGAGCAGCGGTGCGCACAGCAGGTCGACCCCGTCGAACAATTCCGCCGCCCCGGTGGTGCTCAGCCGCGCGATCAGTGGACGCAGGACCGCGTTGGCGGCCTCCTTGTTCTCGGCCTGGAGCTGTGGCGACGCGAAGGATGGCTGGACGGACAGATCGTCGATGCCGAGTGCTTTGCACGCCAGCTGCACGGGGTTCTCGCGGAACAGGCCGAGCACCAGCAGCAAACCGTCCGTCGTCTCGAAGATGCCGCTGTACCAATCCGTCACCCAGTTGGTCTCACGCCGGTCCATCAGCAGCGAGGCACTTTCGAGGGTCTGCAGCGACAGTGCCGTATCGAAGAGGTTGACGCTGACCTTCTGACCACGGCCGGAACGCTCGCGTTCGAACAGTGCGGCCAAAATCCCCTGCGCCAGAGCCATACCCGATGCATAATCGACCGTCGGCACCGGATGCACATACGCCGAGATCGACGGGTCGCCGCACGACCTCGCCATCCCGCTGAGCGCCTGGGCGAGCATGTCCTGGCCGGCCTTGTGGGCATACGGCCCGGTTTCCCCGAATCCGGTCGCGGTACCGTAGACAAGCCTGGGGTAACGCTCCTGCAGGTCGTCGTATGTCAACCCGAGCCGTTCGACCGCCGCGGTCCGGTAGCTGTGGATGAGAACATCCGTCTCCGCGAGCAGCTGATGCAGAATGTCCTTTCCCTCAGCAGATTTCAGATCGAGTGCGATGCTGCGCTTGTTACGGTTGACCGCGGCGAAATAGGCGCCTGGGCGACCTGCCTCGAGTGAATCGCGATCCAGGCCCCGCAGCATGTCTCCATTGACACCTCGCTCGACCTTGATCACTTCGGCGCCAAGGTCGCCGAGAACCTGCGCCGCAACGGGGGCCTGCATGATCTCGCCGAGATCGAGTACTCGGATGCCGCTCAGCGCTTGCTGTTGAATGTGTTGCACGACGCCCTACTTTCCGTAAACCGATTTGGCAATGAGAAGTCGCTGAATCTGATTGGTGCCCTCATAGATCTGAGTAATCTTGGCGTCGCGCATCATCCGCTCCACCGGATAGTCACGCACATAGCCGTAACCGCCGTGCAGTTGTAGCGCATCGGTGGTCACCGACATGGCATTGTCGCTGCACAGCAGCTTCGCCATGGCCACCTTCGCACGCGCCGCCGGATCCCCGTCCTGAATGAGATGGACCGCGTCGTAAAGCAGCGAACGAGCCGACTCGATCTTGACGGCCATATCGGCGACCATGCCCCGCAGAAGCTGGAAGCGCGAAATGGGCTGGCCGAACTGGTCGCGGTTCGTCGTGTACGAGACGGCGGCGTCGAAAGCGCCCTGCGCAATTCCGAGGGCCTGCGCCGCGATGAGTGCGCGGCTGACGTTCAGTTCCGCGGAGATGTACTGGAACCCCTTATTGGGATCATTGACGACACGAACAGCGGGAAGCCGACATCCGTCGAGGACGACATCGGCCGTCGGACTGCCGCGCATTCCCATCTTCTTCTCGGGCGCACCGAAGCTGACGCCGTCATCGTCCTTGTGCACGATGAAGACACCGAGCGACTTGTCGCCGGTCTTCGCCAAAACCGCGTACCAGTCGGCCCACGGCGCATTACTGATAAATCGCTTCTGCCCATTCAGAATCCAGTCGGAACCATCCTGTATTGCGGTCGTCGCGATCGCCGACAGGTCCGATCCCACGCGCGGCTCGGTCATGCACCACGCAGCGCCAGCGGAGCCCGACGCGACACCTGGTACCACCAGTTGCTTCAACTCGTCGGAGCCCTGACTCAGTACTGTGGACGTGCCCGCCCAGTTGACCAGCATCACCAGCGCCGAGCTTGCGCAGGATGCTGCGACTTCCTCCACTGCGATGACCTGGGAGAGGAGATCGGCTCCACTCCCACCGAGGCTCTCGGGATGCGCAAGTCCGGGAAGGTCGTTGCTGCACAAAGCCGCCCACGATTCCGACGGGAATCGCTCCTTGTCATCCACGTCGGCGGCATGCGGTGCGATCTTGGTCTGCGCGAGTTTGCGGACGCTCGCGCGGAACTCGCGGTGTTCGATACTCATGAATTGCTCCTGGTGTCTGCGGGGAATGTGATAATTCGGGAGTCGACGGTCACAGCGGTGGCCAGCTCAGACCCGTCACGGAGGGTGGGACGCCGTCCGCGGCGGCACGGCCGGCGACATCTTCGGGAAGTCCGGCGCGGCGCAGGACTTCTTCGGTCTTGACACGGGTGTCGGTGACGCGCCGTTTCGGTCCGCCGCAGAACACGGGGACCACCGGGACCGAATCCAGTGCGAATCCCGGATCCCTGGCCACGATCTGGTCGAACGTGGACAGCTCGTGCGGTTCGAGCACCGGTGTCACGCACGCATCCACGTCGGCGAAAACCGCGGTCCACTCCACCATCGTCTTCTTCTCGAACTCGGCGGTCAGCGACTTCTCGATGAGGTCCCAGGTGGACTCGTCGAAATGATTCGGTACGGCTCCGAGGTCGAGGGTGGTCCACAACCGCTCGAAAAATGCCACCTCCAGGGCACCCACCGCGACGTATCGACCGTCGGAACAGCGATAGCACCGATAGAACGGCATCGACCCGACCAGTACACCACGACCGCGGCCGGGCAGCGTCGGCGTCTGCCAATCGACGAAGTTCATTCCCATCATCGACAGGACGCCGTCGACCATGGCGGAATCGATATACCTGCCCTTGCCTGTTCGAGTCCTGTCGTACAACGCGCCCAGAATGCCGAAGGCCGACAGCAACCCACCTCCCGCGAAGTCGGCGACCAGGTTCAAAGGCGGGACCGGCGGCTGATCCGATGGGCCGAAGGTACCGAGGGCACCCCCGATCGCGAGGTAGTTGATGTCGTGACCGGCGCGGTGCGCCATCGGTCCGTCCTGGCCGTAGCCCGTCACGCTGCAGTAGACGAGTCCCGGATTGAGGGCCGACAGTTCCGCGTAGCCGGCGCCCAGCCTGTCCGCAACACCGGGCCGGAATCCCTCCATGAAAACGTCAGCTTCCGAGACGAGCGTTCGCAGCGCCTGGCGGCCGTCCTCGGTCTTGAGATCCAGCGATATGAATTCCTTGCCTCGAGCCAGTGCCGGCACCGGAAGCCCGGAACGACCACCACCGATCGCGATCACGTCTGCACCGAGATCCGCGAGCAGCATGCTCGCGTACGGTCCGGGTGCCAGGCGTGTCATGTCCAGTACCCGAACCCCCGCAAGTGGGCCCGTCGTTGCGGTCATCGTCGTCCTCCAAAGTCATTCGGTACCTCGTGTGATGCCAATCCTGGCGTCGTGACTGCACTCACACCATCTCCATGTGGAGGTATGGCGTCACACCCGTTCTCCCGCACACTGAGGCCCACATCCTCAGCACGGGACGCTCCGAACTCGACAGGAATAGCAATGGAAACCACTGCGATAGAGACCCTTCCAGACACCAACACGGAGGATTACGAGCGGATTCTCTCGGCCGCGGAGACCGCCGCGACGTCACTCGCCCGAACGGACCCGAGCCGGCGGGCACAGATTCTGCGGTCGATGGCCGACGCACTCGACGCAAACGGCGCGGAATTGGTGCCGCTGGCGGCCGCCGACAGTTCGCTCCCCGAGGCGCGCCTTCGCGGCGAAGTCTCGCGGACCACGATGCAGCTTCGAATGTTCGCCGATGTCGTCGAGGAGGGCTCCTGGCTGGAGGCCATCATCGACACAGCAGATCCGGACGCGCTTCCCGCTCCGCGCCCCGATCTGCGGCGGATGCTTGTACCCACGGGACCCGCCGCGGTGTTCGGTGCGAGTAACTTTCCGTTCGCGTTCGGGCTCGGCGGTGGAGATACCGCTTCCGCATTGGCCGCCGGCTGTCCCGTCGTCGCGAAAGCACATCCCGCTCAGCCTCGATTGACCGCCGCCTACGCGCGGGCGATCGACGAGGGACTTCGTGCGGGCGGCGCCCCAGACGGCACGTTCGGGGTAGTGCGGGGCGCCGCCATCGGGCGTCTGCTCGTTCAGGATCCGCGCATCACGGCCGTCGGATTCACCGGTTCGACATCGGGTGGCCGGGCTCTGGCAGATCTGGCGGCCGGTCGGCCGCACCCTATCCCGTTTTACGGTGAGCTCGGCAGTATCAACCCTGTGTTCGTGACACCTGCTGCGGCTGCGGAACGGTCGGGAAAGATCGCGGGCCAATTCCTCGAATCACTACTCCTCGGCGCCGGTCAGTTCTGTACCAAACCGGGGATTCTGTTCGTCCCCGACCAGAGCTCGATCGAGTGGCTCGTCCGAACCGCGATCGCAGACGATTCGTTCCGTCTGCTGCACAAAGGAATTCGCCAATCCTTCCTCGATGTGTCCCGGGAGATCCTCGAGCACCCAGACGTCCGGCCGGTGTCATCGCCCGAGCAGAGCGATCTGGACGATCTGTCGGTCCGCCCGGTGATCGGCGTGACCGACGCTCGGGCGTTGCATCGAAGCCCAGAAGCGCTGCTCAAAGAGTGCTTCGGTCCGTTCGGATTGATCGTGACTTACACATCGGTCGCGGAACTCAACGCGACGATGGCTGTCCTGCCGGGCACGCTGACGGCGACCGTCCACGGCACCGACGATGACCCCGATGCCGCAGCCCTGCTTGACGCACTTGCAGACTACGCGGGGCGCGTCATCTGGAACGGATGGCCCACCGGTGTCGCCGTCACTTGGGCCCAACACCACGGTGGCCCCTACCCGGCCACCAACTCCGTTCACACCTCAGTCGGAGCAACCGCGATCCGGCGGTTCCTGCGGCCGGTCGCATACCAATCGGTGCACGAAGCGCACCTGCCTCCCGCACTCGTCGACGCGAACCCGTGGGGTATCCCACGGCGGGTGAACGGCCATCTGTCGTAGGGCCCACGGCCCCGGCATTTTCTGGGTGCACCAAGCTACCCCCACAGAGAGCTCTACCGGCTCACCGCTGCCATCGGACAGCCCGGCCACGGCGGAGGCCCCTTGCGTAATGCGGGGATGCGGCGGGGTGGTCAGGTCCGGTCGCGATGTCGGTGAGCCGCTGGTGTGGGGACATGTCGTTCCCGCTGTTCGACACGGGTATCGGTCGCAGTAGTTCAGAGGTTCCAGAGGTAGAGCAGTGCGGCGCGCAGCTGGCGGAGACAATTTGGTGATCGATGGTGTCGGAGATTGTGGTGCCCGAGGTCGGCGAGCTACGGCGCCGACGAGGGATACGACTACCGCGTCCGCAAATCGGATTTCGCGAACTCGGATACCCCGTTCAGTAGCGATGAGTCCCGCGAACTTGCGGCGGCACTGGCGAACGACGATCACGCCCGGGTTGTTGCACTGCTCGAGCGGCACGCCACCCTCGACTACCCCGAGAACAAGGGCTTCTTCGACATGTACAGCGACCAGTTCGGATTCCATGTCGACCATATCGACTCCGTCCACATCGACTGGACCTAGTGCGCGCGGACCGCCGTCGGTGTCCAGGAGGGGTCTTCGCCGACGATGGTGACATCGAACCCGCCCAACCAGACGAGAGCTGGGACGACGTCCTGTCCGGTACTGCACTCGGCTAACGCTCTGACGCGATGACCACCCGCGGGAGTAGCCGTCCGAGTGCAGGGTCATCTCGGTGGCATGTAGAACTGGTTTCCACGCCTGTGCCCAGTGCCGAAGTCGGTTTCGGGTTGAACAGGGTGTGTGCGAGTGCTGTGGGACGGCGCTAGGCTGCGAGTGCCCGCACCCAGAACGGTTTTCGAGCAGTAACTATCGACGGGCATGGGGGAGAAGGCCACGGGCTGGTGGAACTGGCTGGTCGCCGGTTCCTGGCTGGTGACTTCCGACGGTGCGCTGCAACCAACGACACGACCGCCTCCCTCGGGAGGCCGTCGTGTGGTGGCAAGCGGGTATCAGTGCGTGGTGGTCTCGGGAGGTTCCGGTGCCGGGTCGGCGACCGGGATCCTTCCGCCGTCCTCGTCGACGAAGTACAGGACGATTGCGCCGATCATCGGTCCGACGGCGAGGGCGGAGAACGCCGCCAGGAACGAGCCGGTGGCGGAGAAGACCGCGCCGATCGCGAGCGGGACGAGGGTGCTCGCGATCTGCCAAAAGGCGTTGGAGGCGCCGGCGGCGGTACCGGTGACCTCGCTCGAGACCAGACGCGGAATCATCGCGACGATCAACGGCAGGTACCCGTAGCCGACCAGGCCGAGGATGGGTGCCGCGATCAGGAGCGCCGGGACGTTGTCCAGGGTGCCGAAGAAGATCAGGATCACGGCGAACAACGCGAGAATGACGATCGCCGGCTTTCGGGCGCTGCCCATCCGATCGCCGAGCATTCCGATGAGCGGCTTGCTGAACACCGCCACGCCCGCGAACATGGCCACGATGAATCCGGCGGTGGTGCCGGAAACTCCATGGCTTTTGATGAGGAGGGCGTTCGACCAGGTGACGAATCCGTATGTGCCCCAGAAACCGCCGAACCCTGCGAGTGAGAGCAACATCAGGTCGCGGTTGGTGGTCAGTGTCTTCCAGGCGGAGGGACGTTTTCCGTCGGCGGTCGTGGCGAGCCTGTTGGCAACCGGTCCGGGTCGGATGATCACGTAGCAGGCGATCGCGGTCACGACGGAAATGGCTCCGAAGAGACGGTATGAGGCGTGCCAGCTGTAATGGTTGATCATCCACGGGACGACGGTGTTGGCGATGACGGTGCCGAGGGAGGTGGCGGAGGTGAACAGTCCCATGACCTTGCCGAGTTCCTTGGGCTGGAACCAGCTTGCAAGGAGTTTGACGCCTGCGGCGTAGTCCGCGCCGGCGAAGAATCCGACGACGGCCTGGACGCCGATACCGATCGCCGCGGACGTGGTCGACCCGAAGATCATCATGAATACACCTGCGCCGACAAGCGATGCGGTGACGACCTCGCGGCCGCCGAATCGGTCGGACAGCACCCCGGTGAGGGCGTTGGAGCAGACATACCCGATGTAGTAGGCGGTGGCGAACACGCCGAGGCTGGCGAGTGGTACGCCGAGGTCTTCGCCGACGAACACCGATGCCGGACCCCAGGTGGAGCGATCGACGGAGGTCATGGTGAAGGCGAGCCAGCAGAGTACGAGTACTACCCATCGATACCGGTTGCGTATCTGCTGATCGGGTGATGTGGAAATTGTCTGCACGAGGTCGTTCCTGTCTAATCTCGGCTCGATCGCTCCGGTTCGGGTGGTGCTGAAACCCGGAACTCGGCGAAAGGGAATCGGCCGCTTGGTTGAAGAGGGTGGGCGCGTCGGGTGTCGCACGGGGGCCATTGATCTGAGTAGCTGCGTTCGCTGGGGGACCGCCTGGCTACACCTTTCTATCAAGGTGACCGCGTTCACACAACGGCTGCGTCCGTTTGTAGACTAATTGCACGGTATGCGGACGCAACGGCCGAGATTATCTTGCGTTTGATCGGTCGCGCTCTGCGCCGCCGTGAATGCCCGAAATCGCACTGCTCCGCGTCCGTCGATCCGAGGGGGCGGAACACTCGACGTTTCGAGGGAGGTGCGGGGCGGCACTACCGGCGAGGTTTCAGATTGCCGACAGCTCCTCGTGGATCTGCGTAGCTGCTTTCTGGAGTGCGGTGAGAATTGATCCCCGCATGTGATCGAGTGAGACACGCGTCCCCTGGGCGGAGACGTTGAGGGCCGCAATCGCGTGATTTTCGGCGTCGCGAACCGGCACGGCGATCGAACGGACCCCTTCGGTGAGTTCTTGGTCCGCCAGCGACCACCCCTTGTCGCGGGCGTCGACGATCTTCGCACGCAGTTCGGTGGTGTCGATCGTCGTGGCCTTGGTGTAACTGTGGGTGTCCACGGTGGCCAGATAGGCGTCGAGGGCGGCGTCCGAGCGGTCCGACAGGAGCACACGGCCGGTGGCGACGGCGTAGGCGGGAAGACTGGTCCCGACCACGATTTCGACCGTGAGGACCCGGTCGGCCTGGACTCGGTCGACGTAGAAGATCTTGTCGCGGTGCAGCACGGTGAGGGACGCCGTCTCCTGCGTCTGCTCGGCAAGGCGCTCGAGGTAGGGCCGGACGATGTCAGGAAGGCCGCTGCTGAGTATGTAGGCATCGCCGACCTCGAGTACGGCGGGCCGGACGGTGTAGGCGGTGCCGTCGTAGGACAGGTATCCCATGTATTCCAACGTCAGCACGAAACGCCGGGCGGCAGTGCGAGTGATTCCGGCAAGGGTCGCGACCTCGGTGACCGACAGGGGCCGGCGTTCCCGTCCGAACAGTTTGAGCACCTCGAGCCCACGCCCCAATGCTTGCACGTGGTCACGGTTCTGTTCCTGGGACATCGTGGTCGCCTCGTTCTCGCTCACAGGCTCAACCTATCGACTTCGCGCGGTGCCGCGGACCCTGTGTGTACATGTGGGCTGCGGATACCCCAGAGGCTGAAGACGATGCACACCGTGTACAAGCTCACCGCAACTGACCAGCCGATCGCGAACCCCCCGCTGAGATCGGACAACAGGCCCATCAGCGCGGGACCGCAAGCGAATCCGAGGTACATCCCGACCGCGATGGCACTTGAGGCGCGGCCCACGACGCTGGTTTGCACCACCCGCAGCGCACCGGCCATCAAGACCACGTTGGCCGCCAGCGCGGTCGCGCCGTGGACACCGACGCCGATCCACAGCAACGCACGCCATCCCAGAAGCTGGGCGCCGAGCAGTGCGAGCGCGCCGACCGCGGAGCCCGTCGCGAGGATCAGTAGCAGGACGAAGGGGCCGGTTTTCCCGGCGAGCGCTCGGCCCCAGCCGATTCGGGAGATGACCCCGATGAGGCCGGCAAGAGCTGCGGTAAGCCCGGCGACGGTCAGGGTCAATCCCATCTCGTCGTGCGCGAACAGCGGTAGGTAGACGTTGGTGGCTTGAAGGGCGGCACCGGAGAACAAGGCGTAGGCGGCGAACAGCCAGACGGCCCGGGGCATCGATCGGCGATGTGTGTCGCCGGGGGGAGGTGGCGCGGACTTCTGCGCGTTCGCTGACGGGCGTGCATGGGCAGATGGCGGTGAGAATCGCCAGGCCGCGAGGGCCGAGATGAGGGCAATGACGGCACCGATCCATAGCGCGCCCCGCCATCCCCACGCGAGCGCCAGGGTAGGGCAGCCAATCCCGGCGACGAGTTGACTGGCCTGTACTCCCGACTGCTTGATCCCGACCCAGGATGACCGCTTGGCCGGCGGAGCGTCGTCGCTGATCACTCGATTGGTGACCGGGTTCGACAAGGCCTGAGCGGCCCCGGACAGGGCCATCGCGGCCAACAACCACAGGTAGTTCGTCGACAGTGCCGCGAGAACGAACGAGAGTGCCGCGCCCGCGAACACCGTGACGAGCAGGGCACGGGCGGGGAAGCGGTCGCTGAATCGACCGAAGGCCAGGGACAGAGCAGCGGCGGTCAGGAAGGTGAGCGTGGCGAGCATCCCGAACTGCGCCGCGGTGATGCCGAGCGAATCGATGACGAGTGCGCTCGTCGAACTCACTCCGTAGGTCAGCAACGGCCCGATGGCCATGGCCGCAGTCAACATCGGGAGAAGTCCTCGGAGGTCGCGATTGGTCACAGCAGGTACTCCATCGACAGTCCTATTCCTTCGCGCACCGACCTGCGCGCGGGTGTTGATCGCCACTCGGGCGTCCGCATAGCGTTTAAAAAGTCTATCTGCGGACGCAACCTGGTCCGCAACCTGGTGCGGATCGAACCGCGTATGGACGCCGCCCCCTTTTGCGCCTCTTGCACGCTTCGCATGCCCACCGGCGCCCGCAGCTGATGCAGGGCAGGTCAGTGAGACACCCGTGATAGCTCGGAAACGAACGTCTGCGACGAGTCCCCCGCCGCGCGAAGGGTAATGCGCGCCGGGTCAGATTTCGATTCCGGCGCGCAGTTCGAGGGAGATCCTGCCAGCGGTTTCGAGGAGCGGAGGAAGATACCGCGGAACCAGGGTGCGTGCAGGTTCGTGCGTTTCGTACAACGACACCGTGAGCGCGCCTATATTTCTGCCGCTTCGGGTGCGCAGTGGCACGGCCACGGCTTGCACCCCGACATCGAGGACCTGATCGGCGAAGGCCCAACCCTGACGGCGGACGGTTTCCAGCTCGCGTTCGAGCCGACTGCGCTCATCCGCTGCGACCGTGTGGGGGGAGTTCTGGGTAGCCGTGACACCGAGATGCCGGTCCAGCTCAGATTCGGGAAGGGCGGCCAGCAGCACCTGCCCACTTGCTGTCCGACGGGCGGGTAGCCGACTGCCCACCCTCAGGGAGACCGACATGCCGGAGGCGACATCGACCCTGCTGACGTATCGGACGTCCGGCCCGTCGAGCACTGTCACGGACGCGGAGGTGCCCAGGTTCCGCGCAAGTGCTTCCAGATGCGGGTGGCACACGTCAGCCAGGGTGAACCTCGAGAGATTGGCGTAACCCAACTCGAGTACCTGCGGCGTGAGTGCAAACTTGCGGCCAGACACCTCGACGAACCCTAGATCGGCGAGCGTGTGCAAGAACCGCCGCGCCGCCGAACGGGGAAGTCGGCACCGTTCCGCGACCTCGGTCAACGTGAGGGCGCGATGCTCGCGGTCGAAGGTGGTCAGAACCGCGATGGCGCGCTCGAGTGATTGGACCGCATCCTTCGGCCGTGCCGGTGCCGGCCGTATTGCCGCAGCAGACGAAGGTATCCCGTCGACTGCACCCCTGGCTCGTGTCATCTGTTCCCTCTCGCAGGTGGTTGCACTCGCTGAGTGACTCCGGGCGGAACCTACTACCGCGAGTCTAGTGAGGTTCGCTTTGCGCGCGTATGCGCGCATCGCTACAAGGAGTCGGGGTGCCTGCGGGGTGTAGTTCGCTTCGCGGGCAATTCGCCGCGGCAGGTGCATGTCGATCGCATCGGCTGGCGACTGCATTTAGTTCCGCGCGCGGTTTGGCCGTGAAAACGCGACGAGCGCCGCCGCCGGCCGGGCGGCAGACCCGGCAAATGGGAAGTAAGGCCATCCACGGTTGACGGTCGAAAGCGGCTTATGCCACAGTAATCGCACCGGTCAATTTACGCGCAACTGCGCGCTATGCGGACGAACTGATCGCGGAAGGTCGAAAGGACTCCCATGCTGACGCAAGACCAAAACACCCTGCTGGTACAGACGGGCCCCGATACGCCGATGGGCCGGCTCTTTCGCCGGTACTGGATTCCGGCGTTGCTGGCAGAGGAGTTGCCGGAGCCGGATTGCGCTCCGGTCCGGATCAAGCTGCTCGGCGAGCAACTGATCGCATTCCGCGACACCCAGGGCCGGCTCGGCCTGCTCGATGAGTTCTGCAGTCACCGCACCGCGTCGCTGTACTTCGGCCGCAACGAGGACTGCGGGCTGCGCTGCGCCTACCACGGCTGGAAGTACGACGTCGAGGGCAACTGCGTCGACATGCCGTCCGAGCCGGAGGACTCGAAGTTCAAGTCCCGGATCAAGCAGAAGGCCTACCCATGCGTCGAGCGTGGCGGGGTGATCTGGACGTACATGGGTCCACCCGAGCTAAAACCCGAACTGCCCGAACTCGAGTGGGCGATGCTCGGCGAGGGCCACCGATTCGTCTCGAAGCGACTGCAGGAGACGAATTACCTGCAGGCGATGGAGGGCGGGATCGACTCGAGCCACGTCTCGTTCGCCCACCGGTTCAACCTCGACGACGATCCGATGCACTCGGGAACCGAGGGCAACAAGTACCTCAAGGCCGACACCCGCCCGAAGTTCGAGGTCGCCGAGAGCGACGGCGGTCTGGTCATCGGGGCGCGCCGCAACGCCAACGACGAGGAGTACTACTGGCGGATCACGCAGTGGATCATGCCCTGGTACACCATCATTCCACCGTTCGGCACACACAACCCGCTCGGCGGGCACGCGTGGGTGCCGATCGACGACGAGACGTGCTGGGCGTGGAGCATCAACTACCACCCCACCCGCGAACTGCGCGACGACGAACTCGCGTCGATGCGCAACGGCGACGGCATCCACGCCAAATACATCCCCGGGACCTACCGGACGCTGGCGAACAAGGACAACGACTACCTGATCGACCGCGAGGCCCAGCGGCAGAAGAAGACGTTCTCCGGCATCGAGGGCATCGCCGCGCAGGACTTCTCACTGCAGGAATCGATGGGCGAGATCTGCGATCGCACGAAGGAACGGCTCGGTACCTCGGACGCGGGCATCATCTTGGCCCGGCGCCGACTGCTCGCCGCGCTCGAAGAGCTCGAGGCGGAGACCCTGCCCGGGATGAAACCCGAACATCAACGCGTCCGATCGACCTCTGTCCTGCTGCCGAAGGCCACCCCGTTCAAGGAGGGCGCCGAGAACGCGCTCCGCATGGTCGAGGGCGAAGACTTCGTCTCCATCTGATCACCCAGGCAACCAGAACAAGGAGTACGTCGTGACCAACAGCGCCGACATCGCCATCACACCGCCGCGCTCGGTAGCCGGCCCGCCGAGGCTGGTCCGTGCGGCGGTGTCGATGCCTGACGCGACGACGACCGTCCGCCACCTCGACACCGCCGCGGCAACCGGTGCGGTGGGCTGGCTCGAAGTCGAGTCCTCCGCGGTGTGCGGAACCGACGTCAGTCTCTATCGGGCCGGACTGGACTCACCCACCGTTCTCGGGCATCACGTCGTCGGGACCGTCGTTTCCCTCGACGAGACCCAGTCGACCGCGTGGGGCGTGCGGCCCGGCGACCGTGTCGCGTTGGAGGAATACCTGCCGTGCCTGCGGGAGGCCTGCCCGGCGTGCCGTATCGGGGACTACCGCATGTGCCCGCACACCGATCTGTTCGTGGGAAAGCGGCGAGTGGGCCTGGTCCCGGCGCAGGACGGGGCCGGCCTGCACGGCGGCAACGCCGAATACATGCAGCTCAGCACGAACAGTCTCGTCCACCGCCTGCCCGCGGATCTCGACGCGGATCTCGCGGCGTGGACGCAGCCCTTCGCCAACGCGCTCGACTGGACGGTCGACACCGGCGGCGCCGAGGAAGGCTCCACCGTCGTCGTCATCGGCCCCGGCTACCACGGCATCGCCGCGGTCGCCGCGGCCCGAGCCGTCGGCGCCGCCCGCATCGTCGTGATCGGGATGCCGGAGTCGGCCGGCCGACTCGAGATCGCCGAATCACTCGGTGCGGTACCGGTGATCAACAACAACCACAGCCTCCCCGAGCTGATCTTGCGAGCAACCGGCGGCGGGGGAGCCGACGTACTACTCGACACCGTCGGGCTCGGGGGAGAGGCCGTTGCCGCCGCCGCCCGCGTGCTGCGCAAGCGGGGCCGGCTGGTCATCGGCGGACTGGGCTCGACCCCGGTCTGCGAACTCGATCTCAAATCCCTGGTACGCGGCGCCAACACCATCGTCGGTGTCCGCGGCCGCTCTCCCGATGCGGTCACACGCAGCATCGAACTCCTCGCCGACGGGCGATCAGGCCTGGAGAGCGTGCCCTCCGTCGACGTCGACCTGGATCAGGTCGACGACATGCTGGGACGGATGGCCACCGGACAGGGGCCGGTGAGCCCGCACGTCGTCATCCGCCCGCAACTGCGCCGCTCGACCGATCAGAAACGAGGAACGTTGTCATGAGCGAGATGACACCACGCCGACTGTCCTACGCGGCACGAATTATACTGGTGCCCTTGGGGGAATCGGGTCACAGACTCGTCGACCAGATGGCTGCGGCCGGGCTGACCGAGGTGCAGGTGGTCACCGAGCACTCACCGAACGAGGCAACCGTGCGCGACATCAACGCCGACACCACCACCATGCGCCGTATCGACGAGTTGGTCACCGAATCGGACATGGTCATTCTCATCGGCTCGGTGCTGCCCCAAGTCCCCGTCGGCTTCGCCACCACGATGGCCGAAGCAGCCCGCCAGTCGGGCAACCTGCTCGCCGGTGTCCTGGTCGATCAGCAGGACTGGGACAGCCCGCAAGGCGCCGAAGCGATGGCAGTACTGAGGATGGAACTCGACATGCTGGTGTCCATCACCCAGGTCTCTCTCGCCACCGCCTTCGTCGATGTCCTCAAGGGGGGATACCGCACCGCGGGTACATACGCGCCAGTTCTCTCGACCCCAAGGATCTGAAAATGACACAAGAGACCAACCACCTCCTGGTCCGGCAACAACGACTCGAATCCGATGGCGTGTTGTCTCTGACCCTCGAGCACCCGGACGGCGCCGCCCTCGGCGAATGGGAACCCGGCGCCCACATCGACATCGTGCTGCCCTCCGGGACCGTTCGGCAGTACAGCCTGTGCGGTGACCCCACCGACAAAACCGCCTACCGGATCGCCGTCCTCAAAGAAGGCGAGGGACGCGGTGGGTCCAAGGAAATCCACGACCGTGTCCGGGTGGGGGACCTTCTGGCGGTGCGTGGTCCCCGCAACCACTTCGCCCTCGAGCCGGCCACCCACTACCTCCTGATCGCCGGAGGAATCGGGGTCACCCCGATACTGTCGATGGCACGGCAACTGTCGCGGGAGAACGCCAGCTGGTCCGCACTCTACGGTGGCCGCAGCCGCGCCACGATGGCATTCGTGGAGGAATTCTGCGGTCTCGGCGAGGTGAACGTCTCTCCCGCAGACGAATCCGGCAACCTCGACCTGGCAGCCGCCCTGGCCGACGTCCCGGCCGGCACCGCTGTGTACTGCTGCGGCCCCGAAGGTCTACTGCAGGCCGTGAAGTCGGTGTGCGGTCCGGTGCTCGGTGACGAGGCGATTCATTTCGAGCGGTTCGGCGCCCCGGCCGTCGGGGCGGGCTCCGCCGCGGCCGCCGAAGCCCCGGATGGGCAGTCGCCCACCGAATTCGACGTCGAACTCCGCCGCACCGGCTGCACGTTGACGGTGCCCGCCGACCGCACGCTCCTCGACGTCGTCCTCGAGGCCAACCCGGACATCCTGTACTCCTGCGAGGACGGCTTCTGCGGGTCCTGCGAGACCCGTGTGCTCGACGGAGTTCCCGAACATCACGATTCGATCCTCTCTCAGGCAGACCGTGAGGAGGGCGAGACGATGATGATCTGCGTCGGACGTTCCCGCACAGCCAAACTGGTCCTCGACGCCTGACATCGAAACCGAACCGACCGCTCACATCCTCCAAGTCCTGCGTGAGGACGAGATCGTCCGCCGGGAAACCGCACCACTTGCCCGGGCGGCTGCGGCGGGCGAAGTTCAAATAAGGGACCTCCGAGAAACTTCGACTGCGCCCGCCAACCGCCAGCTTCCCGCAGCGTTGCTGCGACACGTGGCGCCCCGCGGTGGCTCGACACCGGCGAGGCGGTCAGTCTCCACGGGCCCGTCGGCGTGGGAAAAACGCGGGTCGCGCAGGTGTTCGGTCATCATGTCACCCACCGCGGTGAAGACGTGCGGGTTCGTCAAGTGCGCCCGCATCCTCGCCGACCTCGCCGGCGCGCGGCGGTAGGGAAGGAATTAGCCAATTCCGTTGCAGGCACGCGATGTTCACGCCGCGGTCCGGGGTTGGTCACATGACACCGATGGCGGCGTCGCCCCATCGGTGTCCACATTCTGCTACCAAGATGACAATGAATTAACGACTCAGGACACTCGCGGCGTTTGACACGCCCCCGGAAGGACGCCTCAACCATGACCAGAAACGTCCAGAACGAGCAGGGACAGACAGCGCCGGCGGCCGCAGATGCCCGATCATCCATGGAAATCTCAACCGTACGATCACACGGTGTGGTGGGCGACAACCGGTAATACGTGACTCCGGACGAATTCCTCGCGTCCCGGCAACCCTCTGGTTTGCCGGGACGTAGGGTCCCGGGGTCAGAGCAGTAGATGGAAGATGTCGAAGGCGACGTTCCATTCGGCGGTCCCGGGGTTCTTACGGTCCGGCTCGACCGTGACGAAGGTATGCGCCAGCGCCACGCTCAAGCCTCCGGCGATCAGCGGTAGCCGCTGCTCAATCTCCTCGGAGAGGGCGACGTCCAAGGGCGGGCGGGCCGTCAGTTGATCGAGCAGAGGTTGAAGTTCGATCTCCTCGTCCAATTTTTCGAACCGGTGGATGCTCTCCTGCAGCCCCTTGGTGATCGGCAGGTCCCACGGTTCGATCACGTCCCGCAGGTTGGCCTTGGCCGAGGCCTTGCCGATGAGGATCAGGTCGTAGATCTTGTCGTCGATGAAATCCGTATAGCGCTTGAGGTCGTTCCGGTCGACCTGCAGTCCTGCCGCTGTCCGGAAGAACCGCTGGAATTTCACGGTGCCCATCACTGGCATGTCGTCAGCTCCTCTCGAAATATTCATGGATTTGGCGAACCGCCATCGCTCCTTCACCGACAGCGGATGCGACCCGTTTCACCGAGCCGCTGCGGACGTCGCCCGCCGCGAACAGGCCGGGCCGGCTGGTTTCGAGCGTCCTCGACAACCCGGCGCCGATCCGCCGGTCGCCGTCTCCCCGGGCGCGGACCGCGTCCAGGCCCGTGAGTACGAAGCCGTGGTCGTCGAGTGCGATCGCGTCGGCCAGCCACCCGGTGTGCGGCATCGCCCCGATGAAGACGAACAGGGCGTGCACCCCGATCGTGTCCTGTTCCCCCGTGCGATTGTCCTCGACCACAATTTCTTCGAGGTACTTCTCACCGTGGACCGTACGAACCTCGGTATTCCGGTGCACGGTGACGCGCGGATGGCGCTCGATCTGGTCGACCAGGTATCGGGACATGCTCTTTCCGAGGTCGTCGCCGCGGATGAGCAGGTGAACGTGGGAGACATGGTCGGCGAGGAAGACGGTGGCCTGTCCGGCGGAGTTTCCGCCGCCGACGATAGCCACCGGGTCGGTGCCGCACATCCGCGCTTCCTGATGGGTTGCGGCGTAGTACACGCTCGTCCCCTCCAGTGCCTCGATCCCCGGAACCGTCAACTTGCGATATCGCGCCCCGGTGGCGAGCACGAGGGCCCGGCCGCGGACCGCGCCGCCGCCGGTCAGCCGGAGCACATGGTTCCCGGCCTCGGATCCCAAACCGGTCACCTCCGCCGACACCAGGATCCGGGCGCCGAACTTCCCGGCCTGGATCACCGCGCGCTCGGCCAATTCGGAACCGGAGACCCCCGCCGGGAAGCCCAGATAGTTCTCGATCCGGGAGGAGGTACTGGCCTGGCCGCCCGCGGCGATCGACTCCAGTGTCACCGTGTTCAACCCGTCCGAGGAGCCGTACACGGACGCGGCCAGACCGGCCGGTCCCGCACCCACCACGACGAGGTCGCACACGTCCTGGGCCGCGCCCGGGACCGGGACCGGAAGCCCGACGATGCGGGCTAGTTCCGCATTCGTCGGATTGCGCAGCACCTTCTCGCCGTGCCAGATCACGACGGGAGTGTCCTCGGGGGCGACGTCCAGGCTGCGCAGCAGCTGCTCCGCCCGTTCGTCCCGCTCCAGATCGATCCACCGGTGGGGCAATCGGTTTCGCATGGCGAACTCCCGAAGCCGCAACGTATCCGGGGAATAGCAGGAGCCGATGATCCGGAACCCCGAACCGAGCCCGATCAGCAGGTGCCGGCGCACCAGGTAGGCGCGCAGGATCAGATCGCTGAGCACAAGATCGTGGGCCACCAGCGCGCGCACCCGCTCGGCCGGGACGACGAGCATCTCGCCGTCCTCGATCACCTCGGCGGTGAAGAACGCCACCTGGCCTTCCAGCAGTCCGAGCTCGCCCAGGAAGCGGCCCGGGCCGTGCACGCGCAGTATCCGGCGTTCGCCGTCCACGGCGCCCTCGTCGATGACCGCGACCTTGCCGGAGAGGATGACGAAGAAGTCGTTGCTGGGCGCGCCCTCTCGGATCAGCACCTCGCCGGTGTGAACCGATCGACGCGTGCCGCCGACCTCGAGCGTCGCGACCTGGTCGTCCGTCAGCCGTGGGAAAGCACCTTCCTCGTCCGGAGTCTCGTCGTCGACCGGCGGAATGTCGCGGGCGGGAACGCGGTCCTCAGACGAAGTTCTGGTCGACATAACACCACCGCCAATCCTCACCGGGTTCCATCGACTGGACGATCGGATGGCCGATGCTGTGGGCGTGCGCGCTCGCGTGCTTACCCGGCGAGGAGTCGCAGCAACCGACGTGTCCGCACGTCAGGCACAGCCTCAGATGCACCCACGGGGTTCCGAGGCGAAGACATTCCTCGCAACCCTGCGGAGTCCGGGGCGCCACGGGCCGGATCGCGGTCACGTGTGGGTCGGCATGGACAGAAGTCATGGCTTCGCCTCATTGCCTGCATTTTCCGAGAGCGCCTGATCGAGCCACGTGCGCAGCTGGGGTACCGGAGCGGCGCCCGCCTGACGAGCGAGGACCTCACCCCGGTCCATCACCAGCAGCGTCGGTACGGCGCGGACGGTGAACCGTTCGGCCGTCCGGGGCGCAGCATCCACGTCGACCTTGACCAGCTTGATCTGACCCGCGCGTTCCCTGGCGAGCTGCTCGAGCGCCGGGCTGACCATGCGGCACGGCCCGCACCACGTCGCCCAGAGATCGACGAGCACAGGCACCGAGGACTTCTCGGCGACCTCCGCGAAGTCGCCGTCCCCGGCCGAGGCAATCCAGGGCAGCGGTTCGTGGCAGTTCCCGCAGCGCGGTCTTCCGTCCCCGGCCGCCGGCACCTTGTTGACCTTGCCGCAGTTCGGGCACTTCACCGTGTCGGATCTCATGACGACACCTCTTTTCAGGCCGCCGCGACGGCGGGTTCGGCATACGCGACGGCGAGCTCGCCGCCGTCCACCGTGACACCGATGGTGCCACCCGGCTCGATCTCCCCGCGCAACAGCGCACGACCGATCTTGGTCTCGACCTCGTGGGCGATGTACCGCCGCAGCGGCCGCGCACCGTAGACCGGGTCGAAACCGTGTTCGGCGATGAGCCGGCGTGCTTCCGGCGTGATATCCAGGTGTATCTGCCGCTCCAACAACCTGTTCCGAAGATCGGTGAGCTGCAGCTCGACGATGTGCTCGATCTGGGGCAGCGTGAGCGGGGTGAACAACACGATGTCGTCGACCCGGTTGAGGAACTCGGGACGGAAGTGCCCGCGCAGTTCCGCCAGCACCCGCTCCCGGGCGTCCGGCTTGATCTCGCCGTCGGCTGTGACTCCGTCGAGCAGATGCTGGGATCCGATGTTGGAGGTCATGATGATCACCGTGTTCCGGAAATCGACCTGCCTGCCTTGCGAATCGGTGATCCGGCCGTCATCGAGCACCTGCAGCAGGGTATTGAAGACGTCGGCGTGGGCCTTCTCGATCTCGTCGAAGAGCACCACCGAGTACGGCTTGCGGCGCACCGCCTCGGTGAGCTGGCCACCCTCGTCGTAGCCGACGTACCCGGGGGGCGCACCGATGAGTCTGCTCACCGTGTGCCGCTCCTGGTACTCGCTCATGTCCAGGCGCACCATGTTGTCTTCGCTGTCGAAGAGGGCACTGGCCAGCGTCTTTGCGAGCTCGGTCTTTCCCACACCCGTCGGGCCCAGGAAGATGAACGAACCGATCGGCCGGCGCGGATCACGGATACCGGACCTCGCCCGGATCACCGCGTCTGCGACCAGTTGCACTGCCTCGTCCTGACCGACGACCCTCTCGTGCAGAATCTCGTCGAGCTTCAACAGCTTCTCCCGCTCGCCTTCCTGCAACCGGGCCACCGGGATACCCGTCCATGCGGCCACGATCTCGGCGATCTCGTCTTCGGTGACCACCTCACGCAGCAACGGATTCCGGCCCTGCCGGGTGGCCAGTTGATCCTCCGCCGCCTCGAGCCTGCGTTCGAGCTCGGTGATCTCGCCGTAGCGCAGCTCGGCGGCCCGATTGAGGTCGTAGTTGCGCTCCGCCTCCTCGGCCTCGTGGCGCAACCGTTCCAGCTCTCCGCGCAGTTCCTGCACCCGCCGGATCGCCTGCCGCTCCGCCTCCCACTGCGCGTGCCGGGCGTCGGCCTCGGCCCGCAGATCGGCCAGCTCCTTGCGCAGCTCGTCGAGACGCGCCTTGCTGGCCGCGTCCGTTTCCTTGGACAGCGCGGCCTCCTCGATCTCCAGGCGGGTCACCTTCCGGGTGAGCTCGTCGAGTTCGGCGGGCATCGAATCGATTTCGGTGCGTAGCCGCGCACACGCCTCATCTACCAGATCGATCGCCTTGTCCGGCAGGAAGCGGTCGGTGATGTACCGGTGCGAGAGGGTCACGGCGGCCACCAGGGCGCCGTCCTGAATCTTCACGCCGTGAAAAACCTCGAGGCGTTCGCGCAGTCCGCGCAGAATCGAGATCGCATCCTCGATGCCGGGCTCGTCGACGAGAACGGTCTGGAAGCGACGCTCCAGTGCCGCATCGGATTCGATGTGCTTGCGATACTCGTCGAGGGTGGTGGCACCGATCATGTGCAGTTCGCCGCGGGCGAGCATCGGCTTGAGCATGTTGCCGGCGTCGAGAGACCCCTCGCCGCCGACCGATCCCGCGCCGACCACTGTGTGTAACTCGTCGACGAACAGCAGGATGCGCCCCTCGGCCGCCTTCACCTCGGACAGTACCGCCTGCAGTCGCTCCTCGAACTCGCCGCGGTACTTCGCGCCGGCCACCAAAGAACCCATGTCGAGCGAGAAGATCGTCTTGTCGCGTAGGCCCTCGGGCACGTCGCCGCGGACGATCCGCTGGGCGAGGCCCTCGACGATCGCGGTCTTGCCGACGCCGGGGTCGCCGATCAGCACCGGATTGTTCTTCGTCTTCCGGCTCAGGATCTGCGTTACCCTGCGGATCTCGGCATCGCGGCCGATGACCGGATCGAGTTTGCCTGCCCGAGCCTCGGAGACGAGGTCGCGTCCGTACTTCTCGAGCGCCTCGTACGCACCCTCCGGGGTGGCCGAGGTGACGCGCTGATTGCCGCGCACTGTGGTCAAGGCGGTGAGGAAGGCCTCTCGTGTGACCCCATGACTGGCGAGGACCCGTCCGGCCGCACTGGCCGATCCCTCCTCGGAGAGGGCCATCACGAGATGCTCCACCGACACGTAGGAATCCTTGAGTCGCTTCGCCTCCCGTTCCGCGGCGTCGAGCAGCTTGGCCAGGCGTTGGGTGATCATCACCTGACCGGGCGTCGCGCCGGGGCCGCTGACCTTCGGCCTGCGCGAGAGTTCACGTTCCAGATCGGATCGCAGGGCGTCGACGTTCGCGCCGGCCTGCTCGAGCAGTCGGGGTACCAGCCCGTCCTGCTGATCGACCAACGCGAGCAGCAGGTGCTCTCCGTCGACCTCGGTGTGACCCATTCTGGTCGCTACGTTCTGGGCTTCCTGCAGGGCTTCTCGTGACTTTTCAGTCAGGCTGCCGGTGTCCATGGGGGTGTCCTCCTTCTGCGGGAAGCTGCTTCGAGTTTCTCGATTCGATCCAGCAGATCGAGCACGAGCCCGATTGCCGAGTAGTTCAGGCCCAGACCGGTCCGCAGCCGTTGGATGCGGGCGGCGTGGGCCACTTCGGATGGTTCGAACGACATTTCGCCGCCGGCGTCGCGGTGGGCGTCGAGCAGGCCGAGGGCCACAAGTTTTCGTGCCAGGTCGGGGTGCAGCCCGGTACGTTCGGCGAAGGCATCTGGCGACAATCCGGTACGGCGAACCAATACGTACCCGGTGACCGGGGTGGGGGTGCTCATGTCTGTTTCCTCGGATCGAAGTTCGATTCGGCGGCCAACTGCTCGAACAGCTCGCGTTCGCGTGCTGTCGGTTTCGCCGGCACCATCACCTTGATTTCGGCGTAGAGGTTGCCGTTGGCGCCCCGCGGATTGGGCATGCCTTCTCCGCGCAGGCGCAGCTTCCTTCCCGTCGACGAGCCCGGTACCACTTTGACTTTCGCCTCACCCCCTGGGGTGGGAACGACGACGGTGGACCCGAGGACCGCCTCCCAGGGCGATACGGGCAGGTCGACGTAGATGTCCCGGCCCTGCACCCGGAACCGGGAATGCGGTTTGATCCGCACCACGAGGTACAGATCCCCGGGCGGCGCGTCACCGTTGCCCCGCCCGCCTTGCCCGGCCAGCCGGATGCGCTGGCCGTCCAGGACACCGGCCGGAATGTCGACGTCGTACTGCCGTCCGTCCAGTCTGAGAGTGCGTTTGCCGCCCCGATACGCCTCTTCCAGGGTCAGTTCCAGTTCCGCTTCCTGATCGGCACCGGGTATCGGCCCGTACCCGCCACCGCCGCCGAACATCTGCCCGAAGAGGTCCTCGAAGTCGACGCCGCCCTCGCCACCGAAACCTTGACCGAAGTGCACCCTTCTGCCGCCGGCCCCGCCCCCGCCGCCGTACCCCCCGCCGCCGTACCCGCCTGCGCCGGCCCGGACCCGTTCGTCGTAGTCCTCGGGCACCCGCCGGAAGTCGTCACCGAATCGGTCGTAGCGTTTGCGGGTGTCCGGGTCGGACAACACCTGGTAGGCCTCGTTGGCCTCCTTGAACTTGTCCTCCGCAGTGGGGTCCTTGTTCACGTCGGGGTGATACTTGCGGGCCAGCTTGCGGTACGCCTGCTGGATTTCGTCGGTGCTGGCGCCGCGGGGGACCCCGAGCGCTTCGTAGTAGTCACGCGCCATCGGTGCTCACCCCTCGGGTCGACTGACGACCACCGCGGCGGGACGCAATTGCCGCCCGTCCTCTCCGTAGCCCGGGCGCAAGACCTCGATCACGGTCCCGGAGGGAAGGTCGGGTTGGGCCACCACGCTGACCACTTCGTGGAGCTCCGGGGAGAACGGCACACCGACCTCGTCGTGGCGCTCGAAGCCGAGCCGTGACAGCACCTGCACCGCCTGATCCCGGATCGCCTTCACGCCCTCGACGACGGCCTGAGGATCGCTGCCCGCATGGGCCAGCGCAAGCTCCAAATTGTCCAGCACCGGCAGCCACGCCGCCGAAACCTTCGCCACCTCCGCGGCGCGTTCACGGTCCAGATCCTTGGCATACCGCTTGCGCAGGTTGTCCAGATCTGCGAGGGCCCTGCGCCAGCGGTCCTCGAGTTGAGCGAGCTCGGCCCCCGTGTCGGTGCGATCAGGCGCCGTCTCGGTCTGATCCCTGTCGGTACCGTCGGTAGCCGGCTCGGTCGTCGAATGATCTGCAGACCTTTCCATCGTGTGCCTCAGCTTCGATCGAATTCGGCGTCGATCACGTCGTCGTCATCCGACGACGCAGCGTCTCCACCGCCAGCCTGGTGTCCGTCGCCGCCGCCGGCCTGGACCGGGGCGAGCCCATAGAGCAGCTGCTGCAGCTCCGAGGTCAGTGGCTGTACCTCCGCGGGTGAAGCACCGTCCTTCACAGCTTTCCTGGCGTCGGCGATCAGCATCTCGGCGCGCGCCTTGTCGTGCGGTGGCGCACTCTCACCGAGTTCGGCCAGTCGCCGTTCCACCTGATAGGCAACCGAATCGAGCTCGTTACGCGCGTCGACCGCCTTGCGCAGCGCCTCGTCCTCACCCCGGTTCCGTTCGGCCTCCGCGAGCATCCGCTCGACCTCACCCTGATCCAGATTGCCCTGCTCACTGATCGTGATGCTCTGCTCCTTGCCGGTGTCCTTATCCCGAGCGGTGACGTTGAGGATGCCGTTGGCGTCGATATCGAACGTGACTTCGACCTGGGCCTCACCACGTGGCGCGGGGCGGATGTCTTCGAGCCGGAACCGACCGAGCACCCGGTTGTCGGCGGCCCGTTCGCGTTCGCCCTGCAGGACCACGACGTCCACGGCGGACTGATTGTCCTCCGCGGTGGAGAACACTTCACTGCGCCGGGCCGGGATCGTCGTGTTGCGCTCGATGATCTTGGTCATCACCCCGCCCTGCGTCTCGACGCCGAGGGACAGCGGGGTGACATCGAGCAACAGCACATCGGAAACCTCACCCTTGAGCACGCCCGCCTGGACGGCGGCACCGAGCGCGACGACCTCATCCGGGTTGACGCTCATGTTGGGATCCTTGCCGCCGGTGAGCCGGCGAACCAGCGCCTGCACCGCCGGAATCCGTGTCGAACCACCGACCAGGATCACCTCGTCGATATCGTTGGCGGTGACCTTGGCGTCACTCATCGCCTGCTTCACCGGGCCGAGGCAGCGTTCCACCAGATCCGCCGTCAGATCCTCGAACTTCGATCGCATGATCGTGGTGGTGAGGTGCTTGGGACCGTTCGCGTCAGCAGTGACGAAGGGCAAGTTGACCTGCGCCTGCGTCACCGAGGACAACTCGACCTTGGCTTTCTCCGCGGCCTCGAAGAGGCGCTGCAACGCCTGCGCATCCTTGCGCAGATCGATGTTCTCCGCACGCTGGAATTCGTCGGCGAGGTAGTCCACCAGACGTCGGTCGAAGTCGTCGCCGCCGAGGTGGGAGTCGCCGGCCGTGGAACGAACCTCGACCACGCCCTCGCCGACGTCGAGCAGGCTCACATCGAAGGTGCCGCCGCCCAGGTCGAAGACCAGTACGGTCTCGTGGGTCTGCTTGTCCATGCCGTACGCCAGTGCCGCCGCGGTCGGCTCGTTGATGATCCGCAAAACCTCGAGGCCCGCGATCCGGCCGGCGTCCTTGGTGGCGTTGCGCTGCGCGTCGTTGAAATAGGCCGGAACGGTGATGACCGCTTCCTTGACCTTCTCCCCGAGGAACTTGCTGGCGTCGTCGACGAGCTTGCGCAGCACGAGGGCACTGATCTCCTCCGGCGCATACTTCTTGCCCCGCACGTCGAATCGCGCCTCACCGTTGTCACCCGCTACGACGTCGAAGCTGACCGCTTTGGCCTCCTCGGAGATCTCGTCGAAATGACGTCCGATGAACCGTTTCGCCGAGTAGATCGTGCCCTTCGGGTTCAGGATCGCCTGCCGTCGGGCGAGTTGACCCACCAGGCGCTCGCCGCTCTCGGTGAACGCCACCACCGACGGCGTCGTCCGCGCTCCCTCGACATTGGAGATCACCACCGGCTCGCCGCCTTGCCAGCTTGCGATGACCGAGTTGGTGGTGCCCAGGTCGATGCCTACCGCGGTTGCCATGACTCATTCCTTTCGATCGGTCCGGCCGGTGAGAAGGCGGACGGCTTCGTCCGCGACCTCGACGTCGGCGAGGACTTCGTAGTGACGTGGTTGTAAGGACTGGATTGAAGTGAAGTCGCGCCGCCCGCCCTGCAGCGCATACATGAGCAGGCCGAGCAGAGCACCTATGAGGGCGCCGAAGATCAGCCCGTAGAAGGCGAGCGTGAGGCCCGTGAGCAGCGGCTGGACCCAGTTGAGTAACCCGAAGATCCAGCCGAACAGTGCGCCCGTCAACGCGCCCGCGGCGGCGCCGCGCAACGCGGCCCAGCCGTAGTTCAGCCGGCCGACGACCTGCTCGACCAGCTCGAGATCACGGCCGACGATGGCCACCTTCTCCACCGCGAAACGCTGGTCGGAGAGGTAGTCGACGGCGCTTTCGGCGTCGGCGTAGGTGCCGAACCTTGCTATTACCTGGCGGGCCGGTTGGTTCGGACGTACCGCGGAGGTTCCGCCACTGGACTCTGACATCACGCCCCCTAGGAGCCCGCTGATTTATCGAGGCGGTGGGGGTTGGCGGTGTGGGAGAATGCT
>NZ_JARJBD010000100.1:0-35132 GCF_029269925.1 Rhodococcus sp. T2V | reverse complement strand
GCCCCGACTTGGCGAGGATCTTCTTCGTCGCCGGGATCGGCGCGGTGAGCATGAAGATCGGGTCGTCACCGGCGACGGCGAACGAGTGGAACCGTGCCCGCGGGGTCAGCCCCAGCTTCGACGCCATCTCCTCGCTCATGATCAGCGCGGCGGATGCACCGTCGGTCAGCGGCGACGAGTTGCCCGGGGTGATGTGCCACTGCGCCTCGGGGAACCGGGCCGCGTACTTCTCGGAGTAGAACGACGACTTCAGCCCGGACAGTCCCTCGGCGGTGGTCGTGGCGCGCACCGTCTCGTCGACGGTGTGGACGACGATATTGGACGAGTCATCACGCACCGCAATGGGAATGATCTCCTTGTCGAACAGCCCGGTCGCGGCGGCCTCGGCGGCCCGGCGGTGTGACTCGGCCGAGTAGGCGTCGAGGGTGTCGCGGTCGAACTTCCACTTGGCGGCGATCAGTTCCGCGGAGATGCCCTGGCCCACCAGACCCTCGGGGTAGCGGGTGGCTATGCCCGGGCCGGAGGTGTCCTGTCCCATCGTCGAACAACCCATCGGGACGCGCGACATCGACTCCACACCGCACGCGATCACCATGTCGTAGGCGCCGGCGATGACACCCTGCGCGGCGAAGTGCACGGCCTGCTGGCTGGATCCGCACTGGCGGTCGACGGTGGTCGCCGGAACCGAATCCGGGAACCCGGCCGACAGAACCGCGGTGCGGGAGATGTTGAGGGCCTGCTCGCCTGCTTGCATCACGCAGCCGCCGATGACGTCGTCGACCTGTGCGGGGTCGATGCCGTTGCGTTCCACCAGGGTGCGCAGTACGCGTGCGAGCAGCTCCACCGGGTGCGTACCGGACAGTGCGCCGCCGGGTTTGCCCTTACCGGAGGCGAGGCGGACGACGTCGACGATGACAGCGTTGGTCATGGTGTTTTCCCTTTCAGATGGCGGGTGGTTGCGACCCGGTGCCCCGGAGCGAAGCGACAGGACACCGGGCCGAGTCTCGCCCAACGTCCGGTGGTGGGTCAGCGGCCCTGCCAGACCGGCTGGCGCTTCTCGGCGAATGCCGTCGGCCCTTCCTTGGCGTCCGCGCTGGTGAAGATGGTGGCGATGGCGGCGGTGTTCGCCTCCCATGCCCGGTCGCCCCAGTCGGGCTCGGTTGCGGTGCGGTGGATCATGGCCTTCGATTCGCGCACCGACAGGGGTGCGTTGGCGGCGATCTGCTCGGCGAGTTCGAGCGCGACGTCGAGGGCGGTGCCCGCCGG
The DNA here is from genome assembly GCF_029269925.1 of Rhodococcus sp. T2V. NCBI lineage: Bacteria > Bacillati > Actinomycetota > Actinomycetes > Mycobacteriales > Nocardiaceae > Rhodococcus > Rhodococcus sp. T2V. Next base: position 33,866 of record NZ_JARJBD010000100.1, on the reverse strand, counting down.
GGCGACCCGGTTGACCAGGCCCAGTTCCTTGCCCTGCGCCGCGGTGATCGGTTCGCCGGTCAGCGCGATCTCCAGCGCGACCTTCTTGGGGATCTGCTGCTGCAGGCGGATCACCCCGCCCGCGGCGGCGAACAGTCCGCGCTTGACCTCGGGAAGCCCGAGTTTCGCTTCCTCGTCCACGACCGCGAGGTCGCTGGCCAGCACCAGTTCGGTGCCGCCGCCGAGGGCGAAGCCGTTGACCGCGGCGATGGTCGGCTTGCTGATCCAGTGCTGCGCGTATCCGGCGAATCCCCACTCGGGATGGCCCTCGGCCGCCGTGCTCTGCCCTGCGGCGAGGGCCTTGAGGTCGGCGCCTGCGCAGAACGCGCGACCGGACCCGGTCACCACGACCACCCGTACGTCGGGGTCGTTCTCGGCCTGCTCGAGCAGATTGCCCACGGCGGTCGACAACGCGCCGTTCACCGCATTGAGCGCCTTGGGGCGGTTCAGCGTGATGATGCCGATGCCATCGCGGACTTCCCAAAGCGCAGACGGCGATCCAGATACCTCAGCCATATGACTCAACTCCTTGTGCTTGCAGCCCTTGATGTTCAGCGGCTGTGTGGTGAGAGTGCTGGGCGTCCCCACCGGGGCGCCGACGCACGCCGTCTCGCTGCTGCCCGGTGTCGCGCTTGGTGGTCTGCGGGATGTCCCCACACGGACTACGCCATGAGCGTTCATATGGGACATCCCAGTCTGCCTCTCCGATCCGCCGGGTACACATACAACAGAGTGGATCGCGAGTACGGCGCGCGACTATGTTGCACTGGTAGCACCGGCATCATCCCCGAAACCGCGCCAAATAGGCGGTCAGGTCGAAGTCTGGATCGCCGGACTCCTGGTAGGCGTACTGCATCGTCAAATGCTCGCGCCTCCGATGTTCGAGCCCGTTCCACAACATTCGCTTCATCGCCCGCAGTGACCACGGCGAGTTCGTGGCAATTGCGGACGCGAGTTGTCGTGTCTCTTCCCGCAGCGTCGAAGAATTCACTACGCGTGTGACGAGACCCAGCCGGAGGGCTTCCTCCGCTCCTACCTTTCGGCCCGTGTAGAGCAGTTCGGCCGCGCGGTCCGCTCCGACCAACCGTGGCAGCAACCACGTCCCAGCGCCGGTGTCGGAGACTGTGCCCAGTTTCGCGAACGGCAGCGCGAAGGTGGCGTCGGTCGAGGCCATTCGAATGTCCGCTTGTAGAGCGAGTTCGCATCCGTATCCGATAGCCGGACCATTGACCATGGCGATTACCGGCTGGGGAAGATATGTCAGGGTCCAGAGGCTGTCCGGGCCGATAGTCGACCCGCTGGCGGGCGGCAGCGGTGCGCTGGGGTCGATAGTCGCCAGATCCGCCCCTGAGCAGAATCCGCGGCCGGCTCCCGTCACCACCACGACACGGACGTCGGGGTCGATTGCGAATGCTGTACACACGCGGTTGATTTCCTGGATACGCTGCGCGGAAACCGGATTCAATCGGGCGGGCTCGTTGAGAGTCAACCACCCGATGCCGTCCTCGACGGTGGCCCTCACGAAATTGTGTTCGCCTGCTTCGATGTTCTGCTCGAGATCCGATGTGTCCACGTTAGAATCCTCTGGAGGCGTTGTGAGGCTATTCCCAAAGCGGGAACTATCTGCCGGGTGCATGAGGCTCACACCTTCGTGGTGGTGGACGATTCGGCGGATGGGGCCTGCGATTGAAAGATTCGCGCGTAAACAGGGTCACGATCGGCAGCCCGCTGCTGTTCGAGGGCCATCTGCTCAGGGGTGGCCATAGTGTCGAACAAATGGTATTCGGTGGTCAACGCGGCTGCGGTGGGGGTGCCGAGTGCGTTGGCGAACGAGGTCTTCGCGGCCCTCAACGCGTATCCGGCGTACTGGGCGATCTCCCGAGCGTAGTCGACGGCCTCCGCCACCGAGTTCCCGGATTGACTCAGATGGTCGACAAGGCCGAGTTCGAGGGCCCGGTCCGCCGAGATCTGACGGCCGGTGAAGACTAGGTGGCGGGCGGCGGCGGGGCCGATCAGGCTTTGAAGCCTGGTCATCCCGCCTGCGCCCGGCAGCGAACCGATCTTGACCTCTGGTAGCCCGAACTGCGCGGAGGGGTCGGCGAACCTGACGTCGCAGGTCAGCGTCAACTCCGTGCCCCCGCCGAGCGCGAGTCCGTTGACGGCGGCGATGGTCGGCACGGCCAGGTCGGCGAACGCGTCGTACGCACGGCGCGCCAACTGAATCCATCCCGGTCCGAACTCAGGGTCCCTAAGATCTGCTCCGGCGCAGAAGAATCGGTCGCCGCTACCGGTGATCACAACCGCGCGCACCGTGGTGTCCGTTGCGCACAGATCTGCCAGAGCCAGCAGATCCCGGCTCACCTGTGCACTGACGGTGTTCGCCGATCGCGGGCGATCGATGGTGGCGAGAAGCACACCTGGCGCCGCCCAGTCCAGATCAATGTTGTCTAGGTTTGGTAGGCCCCTCATCGCTCGTTCCTCTCGTCAGTTGCGCCGGTGGTGCTCGCGTGTGCGAAAAACATCTGGTTGTGGGCCCCAAGCCCCGGAGCGCGTCGTGCGGCTGGTTGCGGCTCGAATTGTGTCAAGGGGGTACGGATATCTGGCATCGGTCCGTCCCGCCGGATCACGCCACGACCCAGGAACAGCTCGTCGGCGAGCAAACTTTCCGCGTCGTTCACGCGATCGACGGGCACGCCGGCAGTGCCGAGTTCGTCAAGCCAGTGGTCGGTGCTGTGTTCGGCGACGCGCTCTGCGACCGCGGCACGGAGTTCCTCGAACCGTTCGTGCCGTTCGACCCGGTCCAGTCCGCCCACGCCATGCATACCGAGCCGCTCGCACAGGAGTTGCCAGAAATGGTCCTCGAACGCGATGGAGATCGACAACCAGCCGTCCGAGGTTCGATAGAATCCGTACCCAGGATTGGCGTTGCCGCGGAATGGATTCCACTCGCCGGCCCAGTCACCCACGTGCAGTACCGACGCCCAACCGACCAAAGCGTCAGCCATTGACAGGTCTAGGTACCGGCTCTCCTCCCCGGCGAGGGCGCAGACCGCGGTCATCATCGCGGCGAACAACCCCGAGGTCAGATCGGCTAGCGGCAGGCCTGTGTAGTGCGGATCAAACGCCACAGGCATCGCCACGCCCGCCCGGCCCTGGATCGACAGGTCGTGGGCAGGCAGTTCGGCCTGCGGCCCCGACTGTCCGTACCCGGAGATCGCGCAATAGATGACGTCCTTGCGCACTGCGTGCAGGGTCTCGTAGTCCACACCCAGCCGTCGGGCCACTCCGGGGCGGAACCCCTCGAGTACGATGCGACAGGAACGTGCGAGTTCCGTCAACTGCCGACGGTCACGGTCGTCCTTGAGGTCGAGTGCGACACTGAATTTGCCGCGGTTGAGCATCTCGAACAACGACGGGCTGCGCCGCCCGGGATCGCCTCCGCCCGATTGTTCGACCATAACGACCTCGGCACCCATCTCACGCAGGAGCATCGCGGCGTAAGGTCCCGGGAGTTGCTGCGCCAGGCAGAGAACTCGCACCCCTGCTAGTGGTGTTCCGAAGGTCAAGCGGTCAAAGGGCATTCGAGTAGCCGCCGTTGACCGGCAGGGTCTGTTTTGTGATCCAGCCCGCGTCCTCGCCCGCGAAGAAGCAGATCGCTGCCGAGGCATCGGCTGATTCGCCGAAGCGCTTGACTGCGTAGCCACTAAGGATTCGGCGGGTTGTCTTGTCGTCCATCTCGTCGATCTGAGCGGTCGCTGGCGTGCGGGTGGCGCCCAGGGAAACGCAGTTTGCTGTGACCCCGTACCGACCGGCGGCGCCTCCGATCGCGCGTGTAAAGCCGGCTGCACCGGCCTTCGCTCCCGAATAGACGACATAGTTCGGCTCGCCCACCCGCCCGGCCTCGGAGATCACGGTCACGATGCGACCGTAACGACGTTCGACCATGCCGCCGACGACGGCGTGCGTGCAATGGAGGACGCCGGTGAAGTTGACACCGATCCATGGCAACCAATCCGAAGGAGCGCTCTCCCAAAAGGCTGTCTGGTCTTGTGCGTGTCCGGCGGTACCGGAGTTGCCTGCGTTGTTGACGAGAATATCGATGCCGCCGAACTCCGCCGTCGCTCTCGCTACCGCCTCCTGTACTGCGGGGCCGTCAGTCACGTCGAACGGGGCTGCAATCGCCTCGGCGCCGAGGTCACGGAGTTCTTCTGCGACTGTCTCGGCTCGATCAGCCACGTAGTCGTTGACCACGACTCGGCCGGCGATTCCGCGCCGGACCAAGTCGGTCACGGTCTGCCGACCGACGCCCTGGCCGGCGCCGGTCACCAGGGCCACACGTGTGGTCGCTGCTGTTGTTGCCATGGATCAGATCCTTTCCAGAACGGTAAGGGACAGTGCTGCGGTGTCAGCGCCGATGGATCCACCTGCGTTGTGCGCCAATGCTAGTCGTGCATCAGGGTGCTGGCGGTCGCCCGATCGCCCCTTCAGCTGTTCTGTGAGCTCGACCAGTTGCGCACAGCCTGACGCGCCTACGGGGTGCCCCTTGGCGAGCAGTCCACCACTGGGGTTGACATAGGTGGTTCCGCCCAGCGCGGTCTGCCCTGAGCGGATCAGTGCTGCGGCGTCCCCTTCGGGGGCGAGCCGCAGGGACTCGTAGTGCTCGAGCTCGGCTGGTGCGGCCGCGTCGTGCAGCTCGACTACGTCGAGATCGGCAGGGCCGATCCCCGACTCGTCGTACACCCGATCCACCGCACGCTCGACGGACAGGGGGGCATTGTCGGTACCGGAAGTCAACACCGATGCACGGACCCGCACCAGCGGTCCGCCAGCGGCCAGTGCGACCTCCTTGCTGCCGAGAATTACCGACGCGGCTCCGTCACCGATGGGTGAACACATCGGCAGGGTGAGCGGCCAGACGATCTCGCGTGAGCCCTGCACCTGCTCGATGGTCAGCACTTCCTGCAGCTGTGCTCGCGCGTTTCGCGAGGCAAACTGGCGGGACTTGACCACGACGGCGGCCAGGTCGGCCTGCGTCGCGCCGGTCTTCTCCATGTAGGCTCGTGCGGACTCCGCGTAGATATCCATGAACCGCGAGCGGTTACCGGTTCCGACGGCCACTGCGAGCCGGTCGACGGTGTGGTCTTCGCCTCCGATTTCGTCGAGATCGACGCCAGACGCGTAGGCGCGGAAGCTGACCGCTTTGTCGGAGTGAGTCAACTTCTCGGCACCGACGACCATTGCAGTCTCTGCCTGTCCGGACGCGACGGTCATCCAGGCGAGGTGCGCCGCGGATGAACCGGATGCGCAAGCGTTCTCGACGTTGATAATGGTCGCGCCGAGCAGTCCGGTGTGACGAAGGGCTACCTGGCCGCGGATCGTCTCCTGCCCTGAGACCAGGCCACCGACGGCATTCGAAAAGTACACGTATGGGATCTCGTTTGGAGTCAATCCCGCGTCGCGGATCGCCTCTTCGGCTGCAGTTGTGGCCAGCGACCGGACCGTACGGCTCCAGTGCTTGCCGAAGGGCGTCATACCGACGCCGATCACATACACATCACGCATGTTGTCAACCTTCTGATTGAGCGGCCGCCGCGCGCGGTGGGCGACGGCGGTCGCAGTGTTCACTGCCCCCGTAGGTCAAGCTTCACTTGGTGGCGTCCGCCAAACGGTGCCTGATCATCTTCTTGTCGATCTTGCCGACCGCAGTCAATGGGAAGTTGTCCGTGAAGTGGATCTCTTTGGGGGTGTAGATGGCACCCTTCTTTTCGCGGACGAGTGCCTTTAGTTCCGCCTCGTCCACTTCGGCACCGGCCTTGATCTTGACTAGCGCGTGCACCGCTTCGCCCCACTTGTCGTCCGGGATTCCGATGACAGCTGCGTGATCCACCGCGGGATGGGTGTGCAGAACATCCTCGATTTCCCTGGGGTAGACGTTGAAACCGCCCGAGATGATCATGTCCTTCTTGCGGTCGACGATGAAGATGTAGCCATCCACGTCCTGGACGGCGATGTCGCCGGTGTGCAACCAGCCGCCCTTCAGTGCCGAGGCGGTGAGCTCCGGTTGTTTCCAGTAGCCACTCATGACGGAGGTGCCGCGCAGACATAGCTCACCTGGCGTGCCGAGCGCGACTTCGCGGTCGTGACTGTCGAGAATCGTGGCAGTGATGCCAGCCGGTGGACGGCCCGCGGACGCAAGCAGGTCGGGCCGGTCCTCACGGTGATCTTGCTTGAGGAGCAGGGTCGCACCGACACCGATTTCCGTCTGCCCGTATCCCTGCAAGAGCACGTTTCCAAACCGATTGCGGGCCTGCACGAGTCGAGGGATTGACATGGGTGCGGCCCCATAGACCAGCGTGGCCAGGCTCGAAAGATCCCGGTTGTCGATGTCGGGGTGGTCGAGCAGGGCATAGATCATGGTTGGAACGAGGAACGTCACGGAGACCTTCTCGCGCTCGATGATGCGCAGGGCTTCGGCGGCGTCGAACTTCTCGACCAGCACCACCCGGCCACTCAACGCCAACGCGGGTGCGAGCAATTGGCCGGCGGCGTGCGTGATCGGCGCCGCGATCATCAGGACGATGTCGTCAGGCCATTGCCAGTTCGCCTGTACCAGCAGAGCCTGGCAAAGGGCGGCGCGGTGTGTGTGTACGACCCCTTTCGGGCGGCCAGTGGTTCCGCCTGTGTAGAAGATCGAAGAGTAATCGTCGGCGGTGGCGACGGACGTGAAGTTTTTCTTGTCCGTGCCTTCATTTGCCTCCGCGGCAAGCGCGATCAGGTCCTCACCAACAGGGCCGGGGCCGAGCGAGTAGACCTTCTGTAGACCTGGGATCTTCGCAAGTGCGCGTGCGCGGTCTCCGTAGGAGCGAGGGTCGTAGACGAACGTGTGCGCTTCGCTGTCCTCGAGGATGAAACGATGATCGGATTCCGAACCCATTGGAGCCAGCCCCGTATGGCGCGCACCCAGCATCTGGGCGCCAATCATCACAATAAACGCCTCCGGGAGGTTGCCTGACAGGACAGCGATACCCGCACCGGTGGTGAGGCCTCCGTCGCTCAGCACACGTGCCATAGCGTGGGCGAGTTCGACCGCGGCATCGCCAGTCATCTCACGGTCGCCGTGAGTGAATGCGACCCCACGTCCTCGTCGAGCTAGAGCTGAGAGGCAATAGTCGACGAACGTCGAGTCGGGGAGCCCGCGCTCCCCAGCATTCTTGTCATTCACCGTGGATCATCACCTTTCGTTGCGGGGAACCCGCCGCTGAAATGCACTGCATATCCAAGTTGAGCACTGATAAGTCGAAACATGGTTATCTGGTTAGTTAAGATTCTAGCACTTGAATCGCTTCTAGACGAGCCCCTATCCCGTTCGAGGTGCACCACCGCCAGCATCACGGGCACGGCGTCAGTGCGACGCCTCTGATCAGCTGAAACGCGGTGGCGTAACCGGTGTCGGCAGCCCGATGTGCGGTCCACGACCAGGCCGACCCGTATGGGGCACGCAGGGTCACCGATTGCCTGAAAAGTCCGAACGCACCCATCGTCCCAGCGGTCCGCTGCGGGCGACAAGGCTCCGACATCGCGGCGTTTACGAGTGGTGACGGTGCCGCGTCGAAGTCGTACCCGATCGAAACGGCCGTGACGACAAGTGTCTGGCGCACTGATGGACGGCAGAAGCAGAGGGATTCCCCCGGCGGCAATCCTCCAATTGCGGGTGTGACGATCCAGTCGCGCGCGACACCGCACCACACGAAACGAGCCCAGTCATGCTCCCCGCTTGCTTGCCGCTGACCACGGCGCAGGCGGCCGAAACTGCCCGTGACGTGATGCGACTTCCCGTGTCTTCGAATTGTTCATTGCTGGTTCCCTTTCGAAGCACATTGACGTCGCCGGAATGTGGCGGTAATGGCTATCTGACGTGACCTAGCGGCCGGCCGCTAGGCAATGCAATGGCCGCCCCCCGGCGCGACGAATGGCACTCGGCGGTGAGCGGGGTCTCATGGATCGGCGCACGTGATGGGTTTCACGATCGCGCCTCGATACTGTAACCTTGCCTAACCGGGCGGGCAACCATTTGTATGGTGTGGGTTCGCACAGGCGCGTCCGCACTGCGGACGCCCGGCTGTGGCGGAGGCAATACGTTGCGCCGGACCTGGCCTCGATACTGCAGTCACCGAGTGCGCTCCACGTCGAGCATCAACGAGTTCTTCTGTGACACTTTCCACCGTCCGCAAAGCATCTTCCGACGAGAGGCGACAGGGATGAGACACGACAACCTCGGTACGGACATTGAGATCGACTTTCTTGACGCGGTTCAAGCTTTCATCGATCGCGTCGTCCGGCCGGTAGAGGTTCGGTATGCCGGCGAACTCGCCGAGACCGGAACCATCGACCCCGCGAGGCAACTTGACGAGCGGCGGCAACTGCGCCGCCGCAGCGCCGCGGCGGGCCTGTACGGGGCCGCGATGCCGGAGGAAGTCGGCGGAGAAGGCCTGAACGTTGGCACAATCGCGCACTCATACCGGTTGATCGGTGCCAGTGGGCTGCTCCTTGCCGATCGCGGCGGCGTGCTTCCCAACGTGGAAGGACCACAGGCGCCGATGATTGCGATGTCACCCGAACAGCGTGACCGGTATCTAGCGCCGCTCATACGCGCCGAAATCGAAGGTTGCTTCGCGATTACCGAACCCGGAGCGGGTTCAGACGCTGCCAACGTGCAAACGACCGCGAAGATGGACGGTGACTACTGGGTCATAAATGGGACAAAGCAGTTCATCACGCACGCGGCATACGCCGACTTCGTCCAAGTTGTTGCCGTGACCGATCCCGACGCGTCCGCAGCCCGACGCCTTACTGCGTTCCTCGTCGACATGGACAGCCCGGGCGTCTCTGTGGGCGCGACACACTGCACCCTTGGTGAGGATAGGCCCGTCGACCTCTATTTCGACGGCGTCCGCGTACCGGACAGCGCAATTGTCGGTGGGCGTGGCCGTGCACTTCACTACGCGCTTGCGGGAATCGGTCGTGCTCGCATCAATATTGGCGCATTGGCCATCGGTAAGTGCGAGTACCTGCTGCAGCGAATGACCGAGTACGCGTCCCAGCGGACCGCGTTTGGACGGACGATCGGCGGCCACCAGTTCGTACAGGGTCACATCGTGGACTCGGGAATCGAGATCGAGGCCGCACGGGGACTGTTGCGTTCCGCATGTGAGGTCGCCGACCAGGACGATGAACGTGCCCGCCGACTGAGCGCCACCACCAAGGTCTATGCAACGGAGGCGCTATCCCGTGTCGCCGACCGTGCAATCCAAGTGTTCGGCGGCAGCGGAGTGACTCACTCGACCGGCATAGAACGCTTCTACCGCGATGCCCGGGCCATGCGTATTTACGAGGGCACCAGCGAGGTGCTGCGGTGGAACATCGCCCGATGGATGGGCTTGCCCTCGTCCTGACGGCATCCTTGTGCAGGTTGGTCACTTCTCGCATCTGAGCCTTCGGAGTCCGTTCAGCAGCGAGCACAGCCTCAATGGGCATGTCAAATATTGCCGCCTTGAACCGGCTTAATTAAGTGCGCGAGCATCAAACAGCCCTTCTTCGAGAACGTTACGAAAGTCGGAGTCATGTGTCGACCGCCCTGGACAGGAAGTGCAAACGTTGGACGCGATCGCGGCAGTCGCACGTGCGCCACACGCTGAGTTCACACTCGAATCGATTAAAGATGTTTCGGTAATAGGGCGTGTCGTTGCACGGGATTCACCCCGTGCTGCTTGATTATTGAGGAATGGCAGGTAAGGAAACCGGTTCCGGCGAGGGGCCCGACGCCGGGAAAGTCAAGCAGCGCAACGGTCGCCGTGATCTCGACGCGTTGCGCGACCGGCGGATGCGGGCGGCGGAGATGTTCGCCGCAGGACGACGACAGATCGATGTCGCGGTCGAGTTGGAAGTCTCCCAGCAGACTGCCTCACGCTGGCATCGACAGTGGGCCGAAGGAGGCAACGAGGCATTGGAAGGTGCCGGTCGCGCTGGACGCCGACCCCGCCTCGATGACGCCCAGATCGAGGCGATCCGAGAGGAACTGCTCAAAGAACCCCGAGCTCATGGCTTCGCGACCGGGGTGTGGACCCTGGGCCGGGTCGCGATCGTGATCGAGCGGCTCACCGGTGTGACCTACGGACCCACTCAGACGTGGACGATCCTGCGGACCCGACTGGGCTGGAGCCGGCAGCGGCCCGCACGTCGGGCAGTCGAACGCGACGAGGACGCCATCGTCGCCTGGCGCGAAAATGAGTGGCCGCGGATAAAAAAATAGCGCGGCGCCGAGGTGCGTGGATCTGCTTCCAGGACGAAAGCGGTGTGTCGCTGCTCCCGGTGGTCCGAGCAAGCTGGGCGCCGAAAGGTGTGACACCTGTGTTGCATCACCGATTCTCGTGGAAACGAATGTCCATGACCGGAGTGCTGGCGTATCGTCCCGACCGCAGCCGGAGCGCGTTCGTGTTCTCCATGACCGACGGCTCCTACAACACCGACAAGCTCATCGAGTTCCTCACCGAACTACGCACCCATTTCGCCGGGGAGCAGGTCATCCTGATCTGGGACGGGCTCATGGCCCACCGATCCAAGGCGATGACCGCGTGGCTGGCCACCCAACGCGACTGGCTCCACGTCGAACGCCTCCCTGCCTATGCCCCCGAGCTCAACCCCATCGAACAAGCATGGGGTAACATGAAATCCACCGAGCTCGCCAACCTCTGCCCCGACATCCTCGATGAGGTCCGCATCGCGACTCACCCGGATCGGCTCGAACTTCGACCTGTGTCACAGCTTCCTTGACCACACAGGACTTTCCTTATGATCACCACTCACTTAATTACCGAAACTTCTTTAGGTGAGGCCCCGCCGCCGCCAGCTTTGCAAATGCCCCGGCGGGGCCCTGCACCGACCAGAGTGCGAGGTCGGAATCGGTGCGTGCCCAGACTATCCGCGGCGAACCATCACCACCAGAAAGGCGTCCACATTTCAACCGTCGACTACGTCACACCAAAAGCATCCGCTCGACGTCAGCGGGGGGTGCGTCATCTTTGGTCATACAGCTCACGTGGCCCCCTCCCCACCGAAGAAAGTGCCCCGTCGCTCGGATGGGGGTGGGGGCGTTGTGTCGTTCCTGAAGGTCCCAGCCTACTGATCCTGATGGATGCCGATCGTCGTGAGTATCGCTGAATTCTCTGCGCCATCGACCAAGAGGGCGAGGTGATACCGACCCGGTTCCGAAGCAGATATCCGAACCTGAGTCGCGGCGTCGCAGATGAAAGGCGTTCCATCTGGGAAGTCGGGACGAGCCCAGGTCCCAAGCACGTCGACGCCGGATCCATCCAGAAGGTGCTTGTCCGGTCCCGCGCCTTGATAGCGAATGCGGTCGTCTCCCGGTGGGGATTGAGACTCTGCGCTGTCAGATGCACGAGTACATCGAACACGGTAGGGAACTCAGGGACCGTCCACCTATTGATTGCTCCGGTTCGACCGAGTTCACCAGCTGATCAGTACTGGCACATCGTCCATTCGCCATCTTCGCGGACGAACGATGTGGGAGTGTCTTCCTCCTGGAAATCCAGTGCGCCGTGGGTGTTCCCCAATGGGCGTCGGACACGGACAACGGTATCATCCACATCTCCGCGAATGTCTGCGCTGACCAGGGAAATTCTGTGGGCGCACCAATCTCGCGCTCATACCGCGCTTGCTCTGCGATCTCTTCCGGAGAAAGGCCTCTACGGGCAGCTTCCCTTTCTGCTGCGCAGACGAACCGTAGTACCGTTCAGGATCGTTAGCTTCAATTGCAGCGTTCATGTCGTGCACGACTGACACGATCAGCTCCTCATCGTGCGGCAGCTGCTCCTTGTCGGAAGGACCGGTGCAGCCAGTGCAGCCCATCGCTCCGACCATCATGAAGTTCAACAATGCGATCGCCCGAAAGCTTTCTTAAAGTGTGATAGTTCTCCAGAATCCGGGGTGCCTCCCGGTGGCCGGAGCCGGGTGTGACCCAGTTGCAGGGGTGAGTGGCAATCCTATGGTTGGGGCGACAATGATGCGGTCGGAACTGTTGGTGGCGGAGCATGTGAGGGCAACGTCGGTCAGATAGCCGACTGGTTCGAACAGCCTGTCTTCCCACCGCCCGGCTAGCCGGAGGACGCCGCCTACCTGGACGCCCATCTGCATCAGCCTGGATGCCGAGCCGGGTTCGGCGCGCGACGTTTTGGATACGAGTTCGCGAGCGAGTGCGAATGCGCCGTACGGTACACGACTGCGACGCAATCGACTTCACGCCATGCGACGAAAGCCAGCCGATGCATGTGAGGGCGGTGGGCTTTACAGAAGGCTCATTGAAGAGAACGATACCCGCCGTCCGCAATTCGGACGGGGAATCCCGTCGGCGGTTCCGAGTCGGGTCAGTCGAACCGCCGAAGCATGGAAGACCCCGCCAGCAACTGGGGGTCCGCTGGCGGGGTCACGCGCCGCTCGAATGCGGGGGTGGGCGACGCTGCAGCAATTTTATGGCGTATGGCACGGCGGTCCAGCAATTGTGACGCAGCATACATTAGCCTCTCCGCCGGTCCCGCATGTGGCACAGCTTGCCGCAGGTCAACCGCGGACCTGGTCGCGGCGGAACCGTTCACGCGAACGACACGAGGCCCGCCCAGAGTTTCTCGCCTGGATGCCACCAGTCGAACCTGCTCGCAAAGATGCCGGCGACAGCGCTGAGGCTGATTAACGCTACGGGCGCGAACCAGTGGTGTGCTTCCCGACTGTCGTTCATAGGTCCCCTACCGTTCTGCTCGGAATGTCCGCTGGTCTTCGTAGATACGGGAACCCGTCAGCCCTTACTGGGACGTGAGTGCTGACGGGCCCTGCCTCCTTGGCGCAAGGAGGAATCCTCCACCCGTCATCGGCGGGGATGCCCCTCGCTGAAGAGACGCGGCAAATAACATCATGTGGTACGCCCGTACCACAAGAGATTATTGAAAGTTTTGACGTCGAATACATCACACCCGGTCATGGCAACATTGTGATAGCAGACCTTATCGCATGCGCGACGAAACCCGGCCTGTCGAGGGAGGTGGTTTCCGAGCCAGGAATTGCGGATGGTGGTCGATCGACGCGGACTGATCGTAAGTGGGAAGCCGGTTGTCATCACTTGGGATGCGCCCTGCACATTTCCGAATGGCAATGGGCGTGAGCCGTTTCCGCTGGAAGCGGCGGAAATCCGAACGGTGCGCGTCAGACGGGTATGCGATTCTTGGTCGATGCATGCTGTGCGATTCGCTGGTGTCGTCCATCCTGAGGCGGATGGCTGGTATCTCGACGGTCCGTCACCACGTATCAGTTCGGCACTCGAATCGACATCACGAGCGACTGGCAGTTGTGAAGCTGACGGGGGAGTTGGTGGATCGGTTCATCGAAATGCTCCCTAGCGGTAAATATCTTGCGAACGTCGATGGGTCGAGTCACGGAGCGCTGGCGCTGATGGACACCATGTCCTGGACTCGCGATGTAGAAAAGGACCCTGCCGGCTGAGCGCACGAAACCCACCGACGGAACGTGGGAGGACCTGCCGGTGGGCCCCATGCCGCATCCCTCATCGGTGCGGCGGCGAAGCCCCACCGGGCTACGGATGGGGGCGAGGCAGGACTTCTGCACGAGAGGCGAGTAGGTAATCGACCCGGGGTGCGCGCTCAGACCATTCGCGGCGGTCCGCCACCGCCACAGCTATGCTCACCGTTCAACCATCGACTGCATCACACAAAAGCACCCCTCTCCTTCTGTGCGGAGTGGAGTGTTTCGGCGTGTGATCTATCCCGGCCACGCACCTCGGCCTGGGTCTTGCCGTCACATCACCGGGAGGCGACGCGTGGCGACTATTGGTGCGCGATATGGACGAACCCCTCAATGCCAGCCCTAGCCCGAAACGGACAATGCGCCCCGGATTGCGGGTCGGGGCTCATACGCCCAACCGGGATGAACAGAACAGACCTCCCATGAGGCTGCGGAGTTCCATTGATGGGACACCAGACACTGGCGGACCGGGTGTCCTGCAGGGGATGTCGGTAGGCGGGCAAACGGAACCGCTACACCCCGAGTTCACGGAGCAGTCCACCCGAATAGAGATCGAGACCGGGCGCCCTTCGCGCATGTCGCGAAGGAGAATAGCGTCGGCGAGCAGTTGGTCGGCGAATGGGTCGTCCAGGCGAAGGTCGAGGGGCCGAGCGACGACGGTCGGGGTACGACAGTCGCGGCCGCACACCATGAAACAGGTGAGCATCGCACCGCCGACTGTCTTGGTCGCCCGATCCGCGACTCTCGCTGAGCACTGGTAGCGTTCGTGCAGCTAATCGGGGTGGGTCCATTCATTACTCGTTTTCTCGCTCACGGGGGCAGGGAAGGTGTTTCAGTTGGCTCAACAGGCCAGGGCTGCGGCGACGAGAGCGCAAATCGTGCTCGGAGCGGCGGAGACGTTCGAGAAGCAAGGCTATGTCGGGGCCAGCCTCGGAACCATTATCGAGAATACCGGCCTCACCAAGGGTGCGTTGTACTTTCATTTCAGGTCGAAGGAAGAGTTGGCGCGGTGCATCGTCGCCGAGCAGCACGCCACCTCCATCGCCTCGGTCGCGGCGATCGGCCGCGAGCAGGCTTCGGCGATCGAGCAGATTGTGATGCTCTGCCATGAGATGGCCCGGCAGATCGTGCACGACCCGATCGTCCGCGCCGGCATCCGGATCACCCTGGAGCTGAGTGCCGACGAGCAGGGCCCCACCGATCCCTACCTGGACTGGATCAATACGTGCGAGCAGTTGGCGCGGCGCGCCATCGATCAGGGCGACCTCAAGTCCGACATCGATCCGCCGCGGTTCGCCCGGTTCGTGATCGGTGCCTTCACCGGTGTCCAAACGGTCTCGCAGGTGCTCGCGCACCGCACCGACCTCGAACAGCGGGTCGACGACATGTGGATGTTCCTGCTGCCCGGGATCATGCCCGCAGACCGGCAGTCGGACATCGGGCGGATCCGCAAGGTCCGCAGCGTCGGCGCACCCGGTGTCGGTATCGGGCAGGTGGCGGCAGGGCGCTGAGTAGCTCAGCGGCGGGCAAGCCGTACGCATCCTGTGGTGACGTCGACGCCGGCCTGCCGGATCACCGCCCGCACCGACAGCGGATCCTCGTCGAGGGCCCGGATTCGGATGGTGGCGCGCTGGTCGAGTTCGGCGAAGCGGTGGAACACCGCGTCGATCGATTCCAGGTGGGCGTCCGGAACCTGGAGGGCTGCGAACGCGCCCTGGCGCAGCGCCTCCAGGAGCAGCATTCCGGGCAGGTGATCGAGTGGGTGGTCGAACAACACTGGGTGGGTCACGTCAACCTGCAACTCCCACTCGCCCGGCGCGGCCTGCCGGCCGAGGACCACGTGCTGGTCTTCGACGTGCCCCACCACGGCGGGCGGTATCGCGGCGCCACACCTGGCCGGGCCGGGGGTCCGCGGGCCGGCGGTGCCCCACCGTGCCCTCGTGTAGGCGGACAGCGAGAGTGCAGCGGCGACACCCGATGCCGATCCGATCTCCCGATCCGCCAGCCAAAACCGCAGCTCAACCCGGAAACTCGACAGCACCCCACCGCGGCACACCAGATCGGACAGGGTGGCGACCGCCGTCACGTCCGCGGCCACCGCCCCGACCTCCAAGGCGTCGAGGTGCGCGCGGACGTGCAGGTCCTGCATGACGAATCGCCGGTTCAGCGGCACCCGGTATCGGCTGTGGGCGAGGTAGATCGCCGCTTGCCGCAGTGTTTCCCCCAGCAGCATCGGGTCGTACAGGCCGTCCCGTGCGCGGTAGAAGCCGTGCAGTCGCGGCCACTGCGCTGCGACGGCGAACCCGTTCGGCTCGGGGAGCTCGACGCAATCGGTGAGGAAGACCTCCGCGACCGCCTGGCGGTGCACATAGCGGCGGGTTACCGTCCGCTCGAACGACAGGACGGGAAGTGCCTCACACAGTGGTTGGCATGCTCGCGTCACGAACCCCTCCACAGAAACCGACCGGTCTTTTGTGCCGGGATGTCGAACTATAGTGGAGTCGGACAAGTGACCAGCCGGGGGACATCCTGCGGCGAGTCCGCGAAAAGACTGCGGAGTGGGGAACGGTTCGAGAGTGAACAGCCGCCAAGTAGGGCCTGGGAATGATCGTCGGCAACTCGCCGACAGGCAGTGTCGACGACGGGCGAGTTCTTCACTCGTCTCCGACACGCCGCGAAGATGTTATTCACCCACGGAATGGGGGTCGCAGTAGTACTCGCAGAAAATCGGGCGGATACGCCTGGGTAGGCTCCTCGAGCGAGGGATCTTCGGGTTCTTCCGGAGGTGCTGATTGGCCACACGGGTGTTCGCGGACGAGGAACTGGAGGCGCTGCGGAGGTTCCCCGAGATCGGTCGGGAGGAGTTGTTCCGGTTCTTCACGTTGACCCCGGCGGACGTGGCTTTCGTCGATCCTGGGCGGGGCCGGGGATCGGCCGACCGGCTGGGGCTTGCGGTGGCGCTGTGTTCGTTGCCGTGGTTGGGATTCGTGCCGGACAAGGTGGCGCCGGCACCGCAGGCGGCGGTGGTGCGGCTGGCGGAGCAGCTTCAGGTTGATCCGGGTGCCATCCGCTCGTACGGGCGTCGCGCGAAGACGCGGACGGAGCATCTTCGGCTGGCGGCACGGTATCTGGGGTGGCGGCCGCCGACGTCGCTGGAGCTCAGGGAGTTGGATGAGTTCCTGCTCGCACGGGCGTTGGAACTCGGAGCTGGATTCGATCAACCGAGACTTCACCCGAGTCGGCTACACGCCGAAATATTGTGGGGAGCACGCCACCGTTGCGGATATACAGAAGTTCGCGGCGGGAGTCGACTCTCATGCGGACCCGAAAGACAACATCGCCCGCGCGCACCTCGACGTGGGAGGGAATCACATCGTCGTCGAGTGCAGTGAGCCCGAGGACGGAGATCGGCTCGTCACCGCGCAGCGTCAGACTGTCGAGGTTGTCGCCGTCGATGAACTGGAGCGGGATGATGCCCATTGCAACGAGATTGGACCGGTGGATCCGCTCGAACGATTCGGCGATGACGGCACGGACACCGAGGAGGCGAGTCCCTTTTGCCGCCCAGTCCCGCGACGATCCGATGCCGTAGGATTTGCCGGCGATGATCACCAGTGGGGTGCCCGCGGCTCGATAGCGTTCCGAGGCGTCGAATATGTCGACGACGTCACCCTCAGGAAGTATGCGGGTGAATCCGCCGTCGGTCCCCGGCACCAGCTTGTTCTGTAGTCGGGCATTGGCGAAGGTTCCTCGCACCATCACTTCGTGGTTGCCGCGGCGCGATCCGTAGGAGCCTAAGTCTGACTCCTGCACTCCCCATTCGCGTAGTAGATCTGCTGCGGGACTATGGGCATCGATGACACCGGCGGGGGATATGTGGTCGGTGGTGACCCCGTCGCCGAACACCGCCAGGGCGCGGGCTTCGATGATGTCGTCGACGCTGCGGGCGTCGACGGCCACGTTGTCCAGGAACGGCGGCCGGCGTATATAGGTCGATGTGTCGTCGAAGGTGAAGAGTGGACCAGACGGGTGCGAGATCTTCGCCCATCTCTCGTCGCCGACGAAGAGGTCGGCCGCACGGTGCCGGTACAGCTCGGTGCGGACAACAGCACCGATCACATCGGCAATATCGTCGTCGGTGGGCCAGATATCGGCGAGATACACCGGTCGACCCTCGGCATCGACACCCAGCGGATCGGAGGTCAGATCGATGTTCATCGACCCCGCGATCGCGTACGCGACGACCAGCGGCGGCGACGCCAGATACCCGAGCTTGACTGCCGGATGTATGCGGCCTTCGAAGTTCCGGTTACCCGACAGCACTGCCGCGACCGACAGATTCCGTGCCGCGACGGTGTCGGTGACGTCGCGAGGGAGCGGTCCGGAGTTTCCGGAGCACGTGGTGCATCCGTATCCGACAACCGCGAAACCGAGTTCTTCGAGGGAACTGAGCAGGTCGGCCCGCCTGAGGTAGTCGGTCACGACCGCCGAGCCGGGGGCGAGTGAGGTTTTCACCCAGCTCTTGGCTCTGAGTCCGCGCGCTGCTGCGTTCCGGGCCAGCAGACCGGCGGCGACCATCACCGACGGATTCGAGGTGTTGGTGCAGCTGGTGATCGCGGCGATGATGATCGCTCCGTCGTGCAGCTGGTCGAGGGATCCGTCAGCGGTGGGCGCCGGATCGGGAGTCCCCTGTGCGGTGTCGGTCGACAGCGCGGTCGCGAGGCTGGACTTCGCGTCGCCGAGGAGGATCCGCTGATCTGGCCGGCTCGGACCGGCGATCGAGGCACTGATCGCGCTGAGGTCGATGGCGATCAGTTGGCTGTACGTGGGTGTCGTGGATGGGTCGTGCCAGTGCTGTTGTGCCCGGGCGTACTCTTCGACCAGACGCACCTGAGCATTGGATCTCCCGGACAGGCGCAGATACCGCAGTGTTTCTGCGTCGATGGGGAAATAGGCGCAGGTCGAGCCGTACTCCGGTGCCATGTTGGCGATGGTGGCTCGGGTTTCCAACGACAGGCCGGGCAGTCCCGGTCCGCAGAACTCGACGAACTTGCCCACTACTCCGTGCCCGCGGAGCGTATCGGTCAGGGACAGCACCAGGTCTGTGGCGGTGACGCCTGCGGCGAGTTGTCCGCTGAGGCGAACGCCGACGACCTCGGGTGCCCCCATTTCCAGCGGCTCGCCGAGTGCGGTGCTGATGGCCTCGATGCCTCCGACGCCCCAGCCCAGTACGCCCAGGGCATTGACCATGGTGGTGTGGGAGTCGGTTCCGACGCAGCTGTCGAGCTGGGCGCGCCCGTTTCGGATGGTGACCACCTCGGAGAGGTATTCGAGGTTCACCTGGTGCACGATGCCCTTGTTCGGTGGCACGATCTCGAGCTTGTCGAACGCTGTTTGTGCCCACCGGAGGAAGGTGTAGCGCTCACCGTTGCGGTGGTACTCCAGCTCCACGTTGGACGCCAGGGCCGCGGCGACACCGGCGTGGTCGACGCTGATCGAGTGATCGACCACCAGCTGGATCGGGATCACCGGTTCGAGTGTCGAGGTGGCATCGATCCGCCGGGTGACGGCCTCCCGCAGTGCGGCGAGATCGGCCAGACACGGGACACCGGTGAGGTCTTGCAGCAGCACGCGGGCGGGCCGAAACCCGAGGACCGCGTGGGTGTGGTGGCGGGTGCCCGCAACGACCTGCTCAGCGGCGCCGCTCTCGTGGCTGGCGAGGTTGTCGAGCAAGGCCCGGAGGCTGTAGGGCAGCGTCTCGAGGTCTCCGAAGCCGGAGAGTGGTCGGTAGGAGGCGCCGCAGGGCAGGGTTGCGTGTGTCATCGCGCCACGAACACCTTTCCGCGCATCAGCATGCGCGCGGTCCGGTAGAGCACGACGCTGTTCACCCGGGGCTCACCGTCATCGGCGGTGACGTCGGCGTCCACTGATACCACGCCGGACGGGCTCGCCACGCGCAGCAGGTGTCCGTCGCCACCGGCCGCGGCGGCGACGATGGTTCCTGGGATCTTGGCGGCCGCTGCCACGGACATGGCCCCGGTCACCTGAATGGCGCGGTGGATCCGACCCATCGACTCGACGCGGGCGACGATGTCGTGTTCGTTGGCCGAGACCGTGGTTCCGGACAAGGTCGCGACCGGTCGCGGCGGGGCGACGATGCCCAGTTTGGGGCTGACCAGCGGGACCTCCGCTGGAGCGGCTGCCAGGCCCATGGCGACGCCCGCGGCGCGTCGGATCGCGTCGATGCGTTGCATGATGCCCGGGGTGGCTTCGATGTCGTCGGGCAGTTCGGATCCGTCGAGACCGAGGCTTGAGGCCGCGACGAACGCCAGGGGGCTGCCGGCGTCGACCATCGTCACCTCGATCGGTTGCCCGTCCACCGTGAGGGTGTCTGTTGCTGCTCCGGTGGGTAGTACGCCGGCGGTGATGCTTCCACCGGGGTCGAGGAACTCCAGCCGGATCGGTGCACCCGATCCGGCGACGCCGGGAACGGTGCAGTCGCCCTCGACGACGGCGAGTCCGTCGCGCACGGTGAATCGCGCGTTGATGATCTTGCCGGTGTTGGTGTTGTGGATGCGGACGAGGGTGTCGCCGTCCGGTCGCTGAACCAGGCCGGTGTCGACGGCGTAGGGGCCGACTGCCGCCGAGAGGTTGCCGCAGTTGGCGGCGTACTCGACGATCGGTCGGTCCACCGAGATTTGGGCGAAGGTGTAGTCGATGTCGGCGTCTGGTCGCGTGGGGGGTCCGATGATCGCCGCTTTCGACAGTGACGACAGTCCTCCCCCTAATCCGTTGAGCTGGCGGCCGTAGGGGTCGGGGCTGCCCAGGACCTGCAGCAGTACCTGATCTCGTTCATCGGGGGCGGTCGGCAGGTCGTCTGCTCGGAAGAAGACTCCTTTGCTCGTGCCGCCTCGCATGAAGGCGGCGTCGATGGCCCGCTGAGTCATGCGTGCACCCCCACGAATTCGCGCATGATCGCGGGGAGCACTCCACCGTGCCGCAGGCAGTCGACTTCCTTGTCGGTTTCGATACGGATTCTCAAATCAATCGTCTCCGTGGTTCCGTCGGCGCGGTGAATGGACAATGTGGCGGTCGCGTCGGGAGCCAATCCGTCCGAGATGCCGTGGACATCGAAGGTTTCGGTCCCGTCCAACTTCAAGGAGTCGATGTCGGTTCCGGCGGGTAGCTGCAGCGGAATCAGATTCATGCGCACCAGGTTTGCCCGGTGGATTCGCTCGAAGCTGCCGGCGACGATGGCTTTGACGCCCAGAAGGTTTGGGCCCTTGGCGGCCCAGTCCCGTGAGGATCCGCAACCGTAGTTGCGGCCGGCGAAGACCAGCAGTGGGACCTCTCGCCGCCGGTAGGTCATGGCTGCGTCGTAGACGTCAGCGGTCTGCCCTTCGGGGAACACCTTGGTGAACGGTCCATCGTGTCCCTGCATGATGGCGTTCTTCAGTCGCCGGTTCGCGAAGGTCGCTCGTTGGGCGACGACGTGATCGGCCCGTCGCGAGACGTAGGAGTTGAAGTCCTTGCGTTCGACCCCGCGGTCTTGGAGGTATCGACCGGCGGGGCTTTCGGGGTGGATTGCTCCGGACGGCGAGATGTCGTCGGTGGTGACGGAATCGCCGAGAACGACCAGGGCGCGGGCCCCGTCGATGTCTTGTGGCGGTGCGGGCAACTCGGTCGCCACATCCTCGAACCACGGTGGGCGTCGGATGTAGTTGCTGATCTGGTCCCAGTCGAAGGTCGGAGTCGGGTCGCCGGCCAGGGCGTTCCACTCTTCCGAGCCTTCGAACAGATCCTCATAACTGCGGACGAACTCGTCGGGGTCGGACGCTGTCGCCAGGACTGCGGCGACTTCTTCCGACGTCGGCCACAGGTCGCGCAGGTAGATGTCGCGTGTGGAATCGAGTGGTTCGGTGGTGATGTCGGTGAACATCGATCCGGCGATGGCGTAGGCGACCACCAGCGCCGGTGATGCCAGGTAGGACGCGTTCACGTGCGGATGAATCCGGCCCGCGAAGTTGCGGTTTCCCGACAGCACGGCGGTGCCGAAGATTTCGCCGGCGATGACGGCGTCGGTGATCTCGGGCGCCAGGTCGCCGGAGTTGCCGTTGCAGGTTGCGCAGCCGAAACCCGCCACCTGGAAGCCGAGTGCGTTCAGATCATCGAGCAGTCCGGTCTTTTTCAGCTGCTCGGCTACGATCCGCGAGCCCGGGGTGAAGGACGTCTTGACCCAGGGCTTGGGCGCGAGACCGGCGAGCCGCGCCTTGCGTGCGACCAAGCCTGCGGTCGCCATACCCACGGGGTTGGAGGTGTTGGTGCAGCTGGTGATGGCCGCGATGAGGATCGCACCGTCCTGCACCGAGAATCCTGACGTACCCGCGATTGCCGACTGGGGAGTCTGTCGTCCTGTTGTGGCCGCCCAATGCTCGTGGAATCGAGCGGCCGCCGAGACCAGATCGATCCGCTGCTCGGGATTGCGTGGACCGGCGATGCAGGGCAGCACCTGCGCAAGATCGATCCGGATCACGTCGTTGTAGTCGGGGACGGAAGCATCGTCGGTGAACCACATGCCCTGCTGCCGCATGTAGGTCTCGACGTGGTCCACGTGCGCGGGGTCGCGGCCGGTCGTGCGCAGATAGTCGACGGTTCGTTCGTCCACCGGGAAGTAGGCCATGGTGGCGCCGTATTCCGGTGCCATATTCGCGATGGTCGCGCGGTCGGCGACGGTCAATCCGGTCAGGCCGGGACCGTAGAATTCCACGAACTGCCCGACGACGTCCTGGGCGCGCAGTGTCTCGGTGATGGTCAGCACCAAGTCGGTGGCCGTCGCTCCCTCCGGAAGTCGACCGACGATCTCGACGCCCGTGACTTTGGGCAGCGCGAACACCACGGGATTGTCCAGCATCGCGCCTTCCGCTTCGATGCCACCGACACCCCATCCCACCACTCCGATGCCGTTGATCATCGGTGTGTGGCTGTCGGTGCCCACGAGCGTGTCCGGAGACAGGAAGGGTGTGGGGTCATCGGAGCGGCCGACGACCGTGGCCAGTCGCTCCAGGTTGATCTGGTGCATGATTCCCTTGCCCGGGGGCACGACCCGCAGTTTCTTGTACGCGCCCTGGGCCCATCGGACGAACGCGAAGCGCTCGCGGTTGCGCCTCAACTCCATCCGCTCGTTCACTGCACGAGCAGTGGGATTCGCCCACGAATCCACTCGCAACGAGTGGTCGATGATCAGGTCTGTCTGCACCGCGGTGTCGACCGCATTCGGATCGAATCCCTGCGCTGCCGCGGCATCACGGAATGCGGTCAGGTCGGTGAGCAGTGGGATGCCCAAGCCCTCCTGCAACAGCACCCGCGAAGGCCAGAACGGCACCGACCCTCCCAGTTCGCGGTCGAGGATGCTCTCTGCGCCCTGGGCCGCCGCCTGGTCGGTGTCCGCGCGACGAAGCGCATTCTCCAGCAGGGGCCGCAGGCAGTACGGCAACCGCAGATATCGCGGATCGTTGATCGGCATCGGCGTGTACTCGTAACCCAGAGTCTCGATGGTATGCCGCGGAAGTTGTGACAACGTCGTCTCCTACCAAATGTTGGATACTTGTATACAAACATACAGAGAAGGAAGGGCTGTGCCTAGCCCCGGAGACGTTCTCGGAACCGCCAACGTCCGCATGCGACTCACAACGACGGCGGCGTAAAGCCCGCCCACCTAGGGTGATTCGTCGGACCTACACGCGGATATCCCGGCGTGGCGCACCATGCTCTGCGCCGGCCGAACCACGGCAGCCGACTACGAGGCAAGGATCAGAGGACGCTGCAGGCGGCGGCTGACCGGCAACCAACCGGGAGGTCAGGGCAACAGCGCAAACTTGGGAGTCGGCATGGCGATGTCCGCCCTGAGCAACCAGCCCCAGGGCGGACTAAACCCTCTTTCGTCGACACCCTCGACTCAGAGCCGCATTTACGACGTGACGGGCGCGGCCGCTTCCTGCTCGAGCGCGAGGACGGCGTTATGGCACGCGCTGTCGATGTGTTCACGCGCGCGACGTTCCGCCAGCTCGGCATCGCCTGCAGCGACTGCCCTTCCGAGCGCACGGTGCTCTTCACAGGCGGCGCGACGACGGTCGATGCTGCGGAAATTGACCCCACGGTAGCGGCGCACATGACCCCAGATGAGCTCCAAAATCTGGTCCACACGCTCGTTGCCGGCGATCTTGGCCAAATGCTGGTGAAACTCGCCGCCCAGCCGATAGCTCTCGGCCTCATGCTCAACCATCAGTTCCTGCCGGTCCAGGATGCTGTCCATGATCGTGATATCGGCGGGGGTGATCCGTTGACTCGCCTCGCGGGCGATCACCCCTTCCAACACGGCGCGGACGGTGTACAGCTGCCGCATGTCCGTGGCGTCGAGCTCGGATGCATACATTCCACCGGTAGCCGCCTTCGCAGCCAAACCCTCGCTGAGCAGCCGGTTCAACGCCTCGCGCACCGGGGTGCGGCTCACGCCGAGTTGCGACGCGAGATTGACCTCACTAAGCCTGGCGCCCGGCTCAATCTCGAGCGACACGATCCGTTCCCGCAGATTTTCGTATACGAGATTCGCACCCGACGGGCGTCGTAGTCCGGACATATCCGCCATGCTTTCCACCTCCGCGATCGTATTCAGTCTGGCACAGCCGACGGAGTCCGAGCTTCAGTGTCCCGCGCAACCATCAACCGCCGATTGTGACTGTTGACACACGCCCTCCTCCAGTGCCAGACTTCGTCTACTTGCATACAAGTATGCACGATGACGTGAAGCTCCCGCCACCGCGCGACCCCAACAATCCGTGGCAAGTGAGGAGATCGGACATGCCCACGCTCGGAGGTCCAAGGGGGCACACCCTTCTTGGGACCATCGTGGCCGCGGCATCACCGCCCTCGTATTGCCCCGCCATACATTCACACTCGCCGAAATGGCACTCGATACTGCACTCCATACGGTATCCGGTGATGTACACCACTACACCCTGAAGGATCTCCGATGCTGGTCATACTCGGCTTCTCGATGATCGCGGTATTCATGTACCTGATCATGAGCAAGCGCATCACCCCGGTCGCAGCGCTGATCGTGGTGCCATCCGTGTTCGCCCTGTTCGCCGGCGCCGGACTCGGCCTGAGCGACATGATCATGGAGTCGCTCCTCAAGCTCGCCCCCACCGCCGCCCTGCTGTTCTTCGCGATCACCTTCTTCGGGATCATGATCGACGTCGGTCTGTTCGACCCGCTGATCCGGCTGATCCTCAAGTTCGTCCGCAACGACCCGATGAAACTGGTCGTCGGCACGGCCCTGTTGACGTCGATCGTCTCCCTCGACGGGGACGGCTCCACCACGTTCATCATCGTGACCTCGGCGTTCCTGCCGATCTACCTCAAACTGCGGATGAGCCCGGTCGTGCTGACCGTGGTCGCGGCGACCGCGAACGGCGTGCTGAACACCGTGCCGTGGGGTGGGTCGACCGCCCGGGCGGCGGCCGCACTGAATGTCTCGCCGATCGACATCTTCGTCCCGATGATCCCGTCGATCGCCGCCGGCCTGATCGCCGTGATGGTCCTCGCCTACTTCCTGGGCCGCAGCGAACGCAAGCGCGTCGGACTGCTGACCCTCGAACCCGTTGCGGCAGAAGCCGACACCGCGAAGGCGCTCGTGCGTTCCGGCTCGGGCGATGACACCGGCCGCACGACCCCGCCCGCGCACCCGTCCGCCGGCGACGACGTCTCCGATTTCGCCGAACTCCCCACAGTGGGTGATCATCTCGAGCGGCCCAAGGCCCGCCCGAGGCTGGTGTGGATCAACTTCGCGCTGACCGTCGCCGTGATGACCGTGCTCGTGCTCGGCACCCTTGCGCCTCCCGTCATCCTCATGCTCGGAGTGGGTGTCGCGCTGATCATCAACTTCCCCCGGGTCGCCGAACAGGCCGACCAGATCAAGGCCCACGCGTCGAGCGTGGTGTCGGTGGTGTCCCTGGTCTTCGCCGCGTCGGTGCTCACCGGAGTGCTGTCGGGAACCGGAATGGTCGAGGCCATGGCCCAATGGCTCGTCGACATCATCCCGACCAGCTTCGGCCCACACCTGGCCATCGTCACCGGCCTGCTGAGCCTGCCGCTGACCTTCTTCATGAGCAACGACGCCTTCTTCTTCGGCGTGCTCCCGGTCCTCAACGAAACCGCCGGTCACTACGGCATCGCCCCCGAGGAGATGGCCCGCGCCGCGATCGTGGGGCAACCGCTGCACACCTCCAGCCCCCTGGTCGCCGCCTTCCTCCTGCTCGTGGGTCTCGCCAAGGTCGAACTCGGTGACCACCAGAAGAAGGCGATCTGGCGCGCCTCGCTCGTCGGTCTCGTCATGCTCGTCGTCGGCGTCCTCGTCGCCGCATACCCCGGATAGGACGGAACGCATGAACTACGTCGTTTTGCTCAATGACCGCCCCGAAAGCCAAGCCGCCCTGCAGTGGACCCTCGACACCGCGGTCGACCTGGCTGCGGACCCCGCAGAGGTGACGGTCCACATCGTTCTCGCCGGATCCGGAGATTCACCGGCCGGCCCGAACTACACCTCCCCGGCGCTGGCGTCCCACGCCGAGGATCACCTGACGGCGGCGGGCGTGAAGTACGAATTGCACAGTGCAGAAGCAGATCTTGCCGATCAAGTCGTCACGATCGCCACCGCGGCCGGTGCCGACCTCATCGCACTGGGCCTACGACGCAGATCCGCCACGATGAAGCTGATCCTCGGCAGCCACACCCAGCGCATCCTCCTCGACGCACCGTGCCCCGTCGTGACGGTCAAGGACCCCGTCTAGGTGCACCCGGTCAGGACGTTGAGAGCGGGCCTGTCCGCTTGATGCGAGGAGAACCTCCGGTTGGGGCGTGGCTTGTCTCAGGCTCACAACCAGCCGGAGGTCCTCATGCCCGACAGGAATGCCCGAACCCAGGTTCGCGGCAGACTCCTGATCGCCGATCGGTGTCGCGAGGACCGGGCCGAACGCCCACATCACGGCAGCCGAACAGCATTTCACGCCGGGGCGTGAACGGGTGGATCACCCGAAACGGCAACGCCCGTGAAGCAGCCTGGACGGAATCGATCCTTGCGCGATCCGGGTATCGCACTCCTGTCAGAAGTCCGCGGTGATCCCGACCTGGGCGCCGAGGGTTTCGAGGTCGGTGCGGGTCTGGTCGGGCAGCACGACGCCGCCGGCGTCGAGGTTGCGGTGCTCGGCGCGGTCCTCGAGTTCGCCGGGATAGAAGATCTCCTCGGCGCCCTCGGCGAGGGGGGTGTTCTTGACCTCGTCGATGAGTTCGCCGACCGAGTCGAGGTACGCGGCGGTCGAGCCCATGGCGGCGACGTCGATGGCGATGAACAGATGCCCTGCGCCGCTGACCTTGTCGGCCTCGTACGGTCCGCGGACCCGCGATCCCATGCGGCTTCCGGTGAGGGCACCGGAGAGGATGTCCATCATGAACGTGATGGCGTAACCCTTGTGCCCGGCCATGGGGAGAATGACACCGTCGATGGCGGCGGCCGGGTCGGTGGTGACGCGCCCGGCCGAATCCATCGCCCAGGTGGACGGAATCTCCTCGCCGCGGTTGCGGGCGAGGTAGATCTTGCCGCGGGCAACGGCGGTGTTGGCGATGTCGACGGCCACGACGCCCGAACCGGAGGGGGCCGGGGCGGCGATCGACCACGGGTTGGTGCCGAGGACCTTTTCGCGACCGCCCCACGGCGCCATCGCCGGGCTGGCGTTGGTGGTCAGGATCGACACGCACCCGTCCTGGGCGGCGCGCCGGGTGTAGTACATCGCGGTGCCGAAGTGGTTGGAGTTGCGTACTCCGACCACACCGACGCCGTGCTCGCGGGCCCGGGCGACGGCCTCGCGGCGAGCCGTTTCGGTGAGGACCTGCCCGATCCCGTCGCGTCCGTCGAGCAGTAGCAGAGCGCCGCCGTCGACCAGGGTTTCCGGGCTGGTCACCGTGGTCATCGCCCCGGACTGCAGGCGGGCCGCGTACCAGGGCAGGCGGAGAACACCGTGGGACTGGTGTCCCCACAGGTCGGCCTGCACCAGGCTGTCGAGAACCAGGGCCGCGTCGTCGCCAGGCACACCGATCTTCTCCAGTACCTCGCAGCCGAAGGCGGTCAGAGCCTCGGGCTTCACGCGGACGTCGTTCATGTCAGTTCCCCGTTCCTATTCGATACGCTTCGGTATACACTATGACATACCTAAGGGGATTCAGGAAAGAGTTCAAAGGAGAACCATGCTCAGTCTGATCGTGTCGGTGCAGGTCAAGCCCGAAAAGCGGGAGAGGTTCCTGGAGGTGATCGCCGACAATGCGGCGCGGTCGGTGCGGGACGAACCGGGGTGCCTGCGCTTCGATGTCGTCGAGCATGCCGAGGAGCCCAACCGCTTCTTCTTCTACGAGCTCTACCGCGACACCGAGGCGTTCGCCGAGCACAAGACGGCCCCGCACTTCGCCGGCTGGCGGGCCGGCGCGGACGAATGCCTGGTTCCCGGCAGCCAGGTCAACACCTTCGCCGAGGTGCTCGTCAGTGAATCCGATGCGACCGCGCACGCCTGAGCCCGCCGCTTCCACCCGTCCCGCCGTTCGAAGGACCCGTTCATGACTGCCACCATCACCACCATCAACCCCGCCACCGGGCAACCGCTGGCCACGTACGAGGCGATGTCACCGGAGCGCATCGATGCGCTCGTCGACGCCGCCGCGACCGCCCAGAAGCAGTGGGCGACCGAGGAGTTCAAGACCCGCGGCGAAATCCTGCGGTCCGCGGCCACCGTCCTGCGGGAGCGGTCGGAGGACCTGGCCCGGCTGGTGACCCGGGAGATGGGCAAGCCGCTGACCGAGTCCCGCGCCGAGGTCGACAAGTGCGCGATCGGCCTCGAGTACTACGCCGACAACGCCGCCACCTTCCTCGCCGACGAGGACTACCCCACCTCCGCCGATCGCAGCTGGGTGTCCTACGAGCCGGTCGGGATCGTGCTGGCGATCATGCCGTGGAATTTCCCGCTCTGGCAGGTGTTCCGCTTCGCCGCTCCCGCCCTGATGGCCGGCAACGCCGCCCTGCTCAAGCACTCCTCCAACACCACCGGCAGCGCCCTGGCCTGCCAGGACATTCTGCTGGCTGCGGGGCTGCCCGCCGGGTTGTTCACCACCGTGCTGATCGCCGAACCCGACGTGCCCGCCGCCACCGAGAAACTGATCGCCGACCCGCGGATCGGGGCGGTGACCATCACCGGCAGCGAACGCGCCGGCAGCGCCGTCGGCTCGATCGCCGGCCGGGAGATCAAGAAGTCGGTCCTCGAACTCGGCGGCTCCGATCCGTTCGTGATCCTCGCCGACGCCGACCTTCCCCGCGTGGCCGCGCTCGCCGCCCGCGGCCGGTTCCTCAACAACGGACAGAGCTGCATCTCCCCGAAACGGTTCATCGTCGACGCCACCGTCGCCGAGGAGTTCACCCGCCTGTTCGTCGACAACGTCGGCCGGCTGCAGGTCGGCGACCCGGAAACCGACGGCACCGATGTCGGGCCGATGGCCCGCAGGGATCTGCTCGAGGGCATCGACCGGCAGGTTCAGTCCGCGGTCGCCGCCGGGGCCACCGTCCTGCACGGCGGGCACCCGCTCGAGGGCACCGACGGGTTCTTCTACGCCCCCACCGTTCTCGGTGACGTGCGGCCCGGGATGTCGGTCTACGCCGAGGAGACCTTCGGGCCGGTCGCGACGATCATCACCGTCGACGGGCCCGACGAGGCGGTACGGGTGGCCAACGACACCCCGTTCGGGCTCGGCGCCAGCGTCTGGGGCACCGACGTCGACGCCGCCATCGCCGTCGGCCGGCGCATCGAGTCCGGGGCGTGCTTCATCAACTCCGTCGTCGCCTCCGACGCCCGGATGCCGTTCGGGGGCACCAAACGCTCCGGCTACGGCCGCGAACTCGCCGCTCCCGGAATCCGCGAATTCGTCAACATCCGCACCTGGTGGGCGATGAACGAACCCGGCGCCCAGGCCCCGGTCTCCGAATAGTCCCCCACCTGAGTTCCCAAACACCTCAGTAATCAAGGAGTTTCGTTTCATGACCGACATCACCACCGCCGATCCCACCGCCCTGGCCGTCTCCGCGCAGCTGCGGGACGGACGCAACGCCGCCGTGCTGCGCTCCTCCGAGATCACCCCCCGCCAGCGCGGCGGCGGCGCCCGCACCATCCCGCTGGTCTCCCAGCAGGTCGGTGGCAAGGACTTCCTCAACGGCATCACCATGTTCGGGCCCGGCGCCGCGATCCCCGAGCACTTCCACAACTGCGACGAGTCCGTGCTCATCATCCGCGGCTCCGCGGTCGCGCACATCGACGGCATCGAGCACCCGGTCACCGTCGGCGACAACTCATTCATCCCCGCCGGCATCCCACACTTCTTCCGCAACGCCTCCGACACGGACGAGCTGCACATCTTCTGGACCTACGCCTCCGTGGACGCGAACCGGACCATCGTCGCCACCGGTGCGACCACCCGCATCGACGAGGAACACGGCACCAACCTCACCTGACCCGCCCACCCGGCTCTGCGAAAGGACACCCGATCATGGTGTGGGAGATCGCCCGCCTCGACATACACGAGGGCCACAATCAGGCCTTCGAAGCCGCACTCACCGAGGCGGTTCCCCTGTTCGCCCGCGCGCACGGGTGCCGCGGCATGCAAGTCCAGCACAGCACCGAGCACCCGCAGCGGTACTACCTGATCGTCGACTGGAACACCCTCGACGACCACACCGTCCGGTTCCGCGAATCCGACGACTTCGCCCGGTGGCGCGGTCTGGTCGGTGAGCACTTCGCGCAACCCCCGGTCGTCGAACACACCGATCGTCTCGACGTCGGATTCACCGCGGAGCCGGTGCGGTGACCAGCGTGCGGCTGAGTCGGCGGTCGTTCCTGGCCGCCGGAGGCGGGGCGGTGGCCGTGGCGGCGGCCGCCGTCGGCGCGGGCATGGGCGCGGCGGGGGCGTGGCCGCTCGGATCGAGCGACGACGGGGGCCCGGAGCGGGCGATGTTCGCCTACGTCGGCTGCTACACCACCGCCAAGAGGGAAGGCCACGGGCAGGGCATCGCCGTGTTCCAGGTCGATCGGTCCGGGCGGTGGGAGCCGGTGCAGGTGCTGCCCACGACACCGAACCCGTCCTATCTGATCACCGACCGGGCCGCGACCACCCTCTATTCGGCCGAAGGCGACGGCAACCGCGTCACCTTCTTCCGGATCGACAGCGGCACAGGACATCTCACCGAACTCGGCACCGTCGACACGGGCGGCACCAACGGAGTGCACCTGTCCCTCTCCCCTGACGAGACCCGGCTGGTCGTCGCCAACTACGCCACCGGGTCGATCGCGGTCTTCCCCCGCGCCGCCGACGGCACCCTCGGGCCGCGATCGCAACTGGTGCAGCTGACCGGCACGCCCGGGCCGCTGCCGGAAGACCAGAAGGGGCCCCAACCGCATCAGGTGTTGTTCGAACCGACCGGCCGGCACCTGATCGTCCCGGACAAGGGCACCGACCGGCTGCACCGGCTCGGCTACGATCCGGCATCCGGGTCGCTGTCGGTGCTCGGCGATCCGGTGCTCACGCCGCCGGGAACCGGACCGCGGCATCTGGCCTATCACCCATATCTACCGGCGTTCTACCTGGTCGACGAGCTGTCCTCGCAGGTCACCGTCTACCACTACGACCAGCAGACCGCCGCCGTCACCGCCGGCGCGTCCGTGTCGACGGTGCCGGCCGGAGTCGAGGGTGAATCGACGGCCGCGGCGATCGTGATCAGCCGCGACGGCCGATTCGTCCACGTCTCGAACCGGGGGCACGATTCGGTCGCCTCGTTCGGCATCACCCCGGTCGGATCCCTGCTGCCTCCGGCCCTGACCGACACCGCGGGTCACCAGCCGCGGTTCATGACCCTCGATCCCCCGGGCGGGACCTTGTATGTGGCGAACCAGAAGGGCGACAGCATCGTTGCGTTCGCCCTCGATCCCGTGACGGGGCGACTGGACCGTCGCGGGGAGCCGATCGCCACCGGCACGCCGTCGTGCATCACCTTCGTCGACGCTCTGTGACCGCAGCCGCCCCCACGTCCGGGGCTGCTCATCGAAAGGACTTTTGCGTGCGCATGCCTACCCACGATCCGTCCTGCATCGCGCTCGCGCGGACCTGGCTGCTCGCGGCCGCCGCCGATCCCGCGGTGATCGCCGCCGCAGACTCCTGCCGCGCCGATGTGCTCGTCCTCGACCTCGAGGACGGCGTCGCCGACCGCGACAAGGCCGCCGCCCGGCGGCACACCGCCCGGTGGCGCGGTGACGGCCATACCGACTGGGTGCGGATCAACGACGCCACCACCAGTCACTGGTCCGAGGACCTGCGAATGCTCGCCGACACCGGTCGCCTCGGCGGGGTGATGCTGGCCAAGACCGAGCACGCCGAACAGGTCGAGGCCACCGCCGACCGATTGCCCGCCGGCACTGCGATCGTGGCGCTGATCGAGTCCGCGCTCGGACTCGAGGAGGCCCGCCCCATCGCCCGGGCCGCCGCCACCGTGCGGCTGGCGTTCGGCAGCGGCGACTTCCGCCGTGACACCGGGGCCGGGGCCGACCCGGTGTCGTTGGCGTACGCCCGCTCACGTCTGGTCGTCGCCAGCCGCGCCGAGCGGATCGCACCGCCCATCGACGGCACCACCCACGCCGACACCGACACCGATCTGCTCGCCGGGGTCGCGGTCGGCGTCGCGGCCGGGATGACCGGCAAGCTGTGTCTGCGCCCGGACCACATCGCCTCGATCAACACGGCACTGTCCCGACCGCACGACATCGACTGGGCCGAGGCCGTCATCGCCCGTCTCGGCGTGGACGGCGCGCACGTCACCAACGGCAGCGACCGACCGAAACTTGCCCGAGCCCTCCGCATCCGGCAGCTCGTGACCGCCTTCGCCACCGATGGCGCCTGAAAACCAGTCCGCCGCGCGGCCCGAACCGACATTCACCCGCGTAGCGGACCTTCCCGCAGCGTGCCGTCCGCACCACCTCCAGGTGCGGGCGGCACGCTGCCTTTCATTGTCTCGGGTGACAGAAGCTGGGTCAGCACTGGCGCGTTCGGTCATCGGCGCCAGTTCGCCAGTGCCGGCCGGTGGGACTGGCAGTTAGTGTTAGTACCCTGCCCCTGAGTCGGGTAACCGGCCCGGATGTCCATTTCGTCGATGTCGGTGCCCCCAGGACATGCCCTCCCCGGTGGTAAATCGGACGGGGTATGGGAAGGAGGAAGGGGACGCCGAAGCCGCGCGCGGAATCATGATCCGGCGTCCCACCTGAGATATGCAAAGCCAGGACCTGCGACGCGTACTGGGCATTTTGCCGGGCATCCGCGACCGGGATGCGGGACGCAAACGGTGGGTGAGATCGCGTGATGCATTCTCACCCACCGTGGCCGGGGAACTGGATGTCGGCTAGGCGGGTTCCTTGACGCCCACCACCGGGCAGGGCGCGTCGAGCAGGATGCGCTGGGTGTGACTGCCGAGCAGCAGCTTCATCGCCGCGGACCGTCGGCGCAATCCGAGTGCGACGAGGTCGGCCCCGGTATCGGTGGCCAGGGTGACGACCTGGTCCGCGAGATCGCCTTCGGCGGCGTGCAGTTCGTACTTCACACCGGCATCCTGTAACCGCTGGCGCGCCTGCGCGGCGAGTGCCGGGGAGGTGTAGTTCGGACTGGCCGGTGAATCCGCGCCGCCGGCCATCACGATGTGCACCGTCACCGCCGCGGGGTCGTCGGCGAGCTTTCCGGCGGTGTCGAGCGCCCAGTCGAGTGCGCTGTGGCTTTCCGGTCGATCGGTGAGCAAGACGACGAAGTTCATGGCGGGATTCCGTCCTATCCGGGATATGCGGCGAAGAGGATGCCGACGACGAGCATGACCAAACCAACCACGGAAGCGCGCCAGATCGCCTTCTTCTGATGGTCACCGAGTTCGACCTTGGCCAGGCCCACCAGCAGCAGGAACGAAGCGACCAGGGGGCTGGAGGTGTGCAGGGGCTGTCCGATGATCGCGGCGCGGGCCATCTCCTCGGGGGCGATACCGTAGTGCGAAGCCGTCTCGTTGAGCACCGGGAGCACACCGAAGAAGAAGGCGTCGTTGCTCATGA